>JBLRWT010000006.1:0-21970 GCA_047921095.1 Wenzhouxiangella sp.
ACGTGATGCCTCGAAGATCGCCCTGACGGTCCTGATGCGAGCGCTGGAATCCTGGAACTTTCTCCTGACCGATTGCCAGATCTGGAACCCGCACCTGGAGCGCCTGGGGGTGCGACTGCTCAGCTCGGAAGAGTTTCAGGCCGTTCTTCAAGTCGGAACACAACGACCCGGATTGATCGGGGATTGGGGGCCGCGACTCGAAGGCGTCAATCTGAGCGACTGGTGAACAGCCGCCGCAACGCCGGATCTGCCGGGCCGCGACCGCGTTTTTGCTCGGCAAGTTCAAGCGTAGCCAGGCCCAGGGCGCGAAAAAGATTACCCGCCACCGGCCCCACCTGGTCGACACCTTCCAACAGGCGCACCATGGCAGCCTCGTCGCTTCGTTCTATGGGCCCGGTCAATACACTCGCGGCAGCCCGCCCACGCAGGTTGTCCAGAGCGCCGGCCTGCAGGCTGGACAGCAGGCCAGCAGCGGCTTCAGAATCCATGCCAGCAGAATCGGTCAGACGACGCGCAAGGTCGGTCATGGTGACCAGGTAGTTGCTCGCAACCACGGTCGCCGCGTGATAGGCCGGCTTGCCCGCGCCGGCCAAAGTCAGCCAGCGGGCGCCGGCTGCGACAAGAACGGGCTTGAGTATTTCCAGCACGTAGGCAGCGCCCTCGCCTACACACCAGGTTCCAGCCATGGCTTCCAGTGCCCGGTCAGGATCGGCAAACGCTCGCGCCGGATGGACCGAGGCCGCCGGACACCCCAGTGGTTCGAGCACGTCGGCACGCATCGAACCGGATAAATGGAAAACCAGGTCAGGCTGGCCGGGCATCCGGCACGAAAGACCCAGTGCGCCAGCGGCAATCTCGCTATCGGGCAAGCCCAGTAACAGCCAGCCACCCGTCACTGAATGATCCATCTGTTCGACCGCCTGACCGGCGCCGATGAACTCGACCGCCGCACTCGAGCTGGCCAGCGTACGATTGCAGACCTGGCCGATATCCACCTGCCCGGCATCGAGCAACCAGCGCGCGATAACCCGCGCGGCACGGCCACAGCCATAGACATGTAATACGGGAAGTCTGGCCACGTGGTTACCGAACGGGAATGGCGTCGTGGCGCTCATCGGGCAACGACGGCACCTGGCCGGGTGAATGGTCGAGATATTCCTCCAGACGCTCCAGACCTTCCCGGTAACTGCGCCCGATCAGGCCGGGCATCATCAGTCCGACATAGCGGCCTGTCAGGTCAAAGGTGCCGAATTCCATGACCATGCCCCAGGTGACCCGCTGGCCGAAGCCGTCGGGCTCGAGACCGAAATAGGTATCGACTTCACTATCACCAAGCTCCATCTGCATGTCGATACGACGTGGACGTTCGACATCGACGATCCACAACCGGCCCGCACCACTGCCGTCCTCGTCGCTCCAGATGAGAGTCGATCCCACACCGGAATCGGGCCCTTCGATCCGGTAGCCGGCGTCCGGACTGCGCTGATGCCATGGCGACCACTGACTGAAGTGCCTGAAATCACTCAGAACCTCAAAGATCACCTCGGCTGGCTGATCAATCTGAATACTGCGCTCGATCGTCACCTGTCTGGGCAGCATGAAGCCAACCAGAACGACCAGGATGACGATGGTCAAGAGAATCGCAAAAACCCGTTTCAACATCGAACCACTCCCTCAATGCCAGCGATCGTCACGCCATGGATCGGGGCGCTCGTTACCATCGTCGGACCGGTTGTCGTGACGAGTCTCTCGCCAATCGTAATCGTCTCGCCAGTTGTCACCTTGACCACTCGAATCCGCATGATCCTCATCATCCCATTCATACCTCTTGACCGGCGGTCGATCCCACGCCCTGTAGACGACGGCCAGCACGAGACCGATCATCATCCCGCTGGCGTGCAGCTCCCAGCTCATCAGATGCGCTCCCGGCAGCACGCCCCACAACATCGAGCCATAAAGAAACCAGATCATCAGCGAGACACCGACCGAGCGCATGTCACGGCGCAACAGCCCGGACACGAAAACAAAGGTCAGGATGCCGTAAACCAGGCCCGATGCGCCGATGTGCAGGCTTGGCCGGGCAAAAACCCAGGCCAGGGCTGCCGAACCAACATAGATCATCGGCAAGGCCCGCAAGGACGAGTTCGGATACAGAAACAGCATTGCCACGCCGCCAATAAACAACGGCGCGCTATTGGAGCCGATATGGGACAGGTTGCCGTGCAGCAGCGGAGTCGTCAGCAGCCCGAGCAAACCGATGCCTTCACGAGGCCGGAGCCCGTACTGGCTCAGGTTGATTGCCAACAAGCGCTCGAACAAAAACACTGCCCACACGACGGCAAGAAAACCGAGCATGATCTTGATCGCAAGAACGAAATTCCGCCCTGCGCGTCCGGAACCGGTGAACTTCGGATCGGGCACGTGCAACTGCATCAGCCCACTGTCTCCGTCGTCTGCAGGCCAGATGCCACGACCCCCCGCACATGATCGCGCAACCCGCGCATATCACTGGTATTCATCCCTGTCGTTTCGACCGGAGGATGAATACGCAGAACCACCGTTCCGGGCTGTATTCGCATCGAGCCTGCCGGCAGGATATCCCGCGTGCCCACCAGGGTCATGGGCAGCACCGGCCATTGCTGATCGATGGCGACCCGGAACGCGCCCTTCTTGAAATCCAGCAGATTGCCGCTGCGGCTGCGGGTGCCTTCGGCGAAGAACAGGATGCCCGTCCCCGGCTGCAGTCGTGAAACCGCCTTGTTGATCGCCGCGCGGGCCTGATCCGGATCACCCCGATCAACAAAAATATGGCCGATCGCCCGACAGCCCGATGCGATGAACGGGATCTTGCCCAATTCGGCTTTCATCACCCAGCGCAAATCCAGCCCGCAAAAACCGTATATCACCGGAATGTCAAACTGACTCTGGTGGTTGGCGACGACCACGTAGGATTGGTTCGGATCGACATTTTCCATACCCTGAACCCTGACCCGGACAGGCGCGAGCCAGGCCACCACGTGGCACCAGGGGACGGCCACGTAAAGATTGGCCAGCCGTTGGGAAAGCAGGAGAGACACGATGATCGACAGCACGGCGCCAACCAATGTTGCCACGGCAACGATCGGGATGTAGAACAGCCATTGCCACAGGGGATACAAGGCCAGCAGCGGCGACGGCGCCCGCGAGGGCTGGGTTGTTTCCGATGATTCTGTCATTCGCCTATCGTACACAAATGAAGACAGGCCCACGAGGTCTTCAATGGAAACACGAGGGGCGTCAATGAAAAGGGGCGCCGCTGTGGGCGCCCCTGTCTGCACGGATTGTTGATCGCGAAAGATCAGGCCGCCTTGGACTCCTTCTGGCCCTTCCGGTCGCGCTCGCCTTCAATCAGGCGGCTCTTGCCGGAACCGATGTCGATCTTGCGCGGCTTCATCTGCTCAGGCAATTCACGCTTGAGTTCAATGTGAAGCAAGCCGTTTTCCAGGCCGGCACCATCCACCTCGACATGATCGGCGAGCTGGAAACGACGCTCGAACGAACGGTTACCAATGCCGCGATAGAGGAACTCGCCTTCATCCTCAGAACGCGCTTCCTTCTTGGCGCCCGAAATCGTCAGCGTATTGCGTTCGGTGACGATATCAAGCTCATCTTCACCAAATCCGGCGACCGCCATGGTGATGCGATAGCGATCCTCGCCCAGGGACTCGATGTTGTACGGCGGGTAGCCGTTCGTCTCGGCCCGGGAAGCGTTGGACAGCATGTCAGCCATACGATCGAAGCCAATGGCCGTGCGATACAGGGGGGTAAGATCAAAAGTAGTCATAACCATATTCTCCTTTGAAGCAATAGGTTGTTCACTTGTTCGCCCGCCTGTCATCAGGCCGGGCGTCGTCGAGACCCCAATCGGCGGTCTCGTTCCCTTAGATAGGAACGTCCGGGCAAAGTTTCAAGAGTAGTCGACCGAAACGACCCACAGGCAGCGCTCGCCCGAGGGCGTCGGCACGGTCACTTCATCATCCAGGTTCTTGCCGAGCAGCGCGCGGGCGACCGGCGAGTCGATCGAAATCCAGCCCTTGTCGACATCGGTTTCGTCGGCGCCGACGATGCGATAGCTCACCCGCTGCCCGTCTTCCTGTTCCAGCACGACGCTGGCGCCGAAGTACACCTTGTCAGGATTGGACGGCTTCGCCTCGATGACCTTGACCACATCCAGACGCTTCTGCAGGTAGCGAATCCGCCGGTCGATCTCGCGCAACTGCTTCTTGCGGTAGATGTATTCCGCGTTCTCCGAGCGATCGCCTTCTGCTGCTGCCGCGGTCACCGCCACGGTGACCTCCCGCCGCAGTGTCCAGCGTTCCTTCAGCTCATCCTGCAGGCGCCTGAAACCGGCAGCCGTGATATACGGGCTTGACGGCTTCGCCGGTGGACGCCAGCGTGACAACGGTTCAGATCCCGCCCCGGGTCAGCTTCAGCGGATCGAGCAGTTCTTCCAGCTTGTCACGATCGAGGTCCGTCAGCTCTTCGGCCACGTCGATGATCGGGCGACCCTGCTTGTAGGCTTGCTTGGCCGCGGCCGCGCCTTTTTCATAGCCGATGACGCGGTTCAGGGCCGTGACCAGGATGGGGTTCTTGGCCAGAGCTTCATTCAGATTGTCCTGGCGCACGCTGAATGTCGCGATGGCCCGGTCGGCCAGCAGGCGGCTGGCATTGGCCAGAATCTCCAGGCTTTCCAGCAATGTGGCGCCAATGACCGGCAACATCACGTTGAGCTGAAAGTTGCCGGACTGGCCGGCAATCGTGATCGTGGTGTCGTTGCCGATCACACGGGCAGCGACCATGCAGACAGCTTCCGGGATGACCGGATTGACCTTGCCCGGCATGATGGAGCTGCCCGGCTGCAAGGCTTCCAGCTCGATCTCACCCAGACCCGCGAGCGGGCCGGAGTTCATCCAGCGCAAATCATTGCCGATTTTCATCAGGGTCACGGCCACGGTCTTGAGCTGGCCGGAAAGCTCGACGGCGGCGTCCTGGCTGCTGATGCCTTCGAACTTGTTGACCGCCGACTCGAATTCGAACCCGGTCGACTGGGCCAGGTGAGCGGCGACGCGCTCGCCAAATTCCTCGTGGGCGTTGATTCCGGTTCCCACAGCGGTGCCCCCCTGGGGCAGCTGGCGCATTCTGGCCAGGGCGTCGATCAGGCGGTCGCCGGCACTGCCGATTTGCGCCGCCCAGGTCGCCAGTTCCTGCCCAAGCGTCACCGGCATGGCATCCATCAGGTGCGTTCGACCGGTCTTGGCAACATTGCTCAACTCCTCTGAGCGCTGAAGAAGCACTTCCTGCAAGTGTTTGAGCGCGGGCAGCAGGTGTTCGGCGGTCAGCAGGCAGGCGCTGACCTGAATGGCTGTCGGTATCACGTCGTTCGAGCTCTGGCTCATATTGACGTGATCATTCGGATGAACACCCAGTTCTCCGCTGGGGTCGGCCAGCCTGGCGATGACCTCATTGGCGTTCATGTTGGAACTGGTGCCGGAACCGGTCTGGTAAATGTCGATCGGAAAGTGCCGGTCCACCTGGTTGCCGGTCACCTTGGCCGAGGCCGCAATGATGGCTTCGGCCAGTCTGTCGTCAAGCAGTTCCAGATCACGGTTGGATTCGGCGCAGGCGCTCTTGATCAGGCCGAGCGCGCGGATGAACGGCGCCGGCATGGGCTTGCCACTGATCGGGAAATTGTCCACTGCCCGTTGTGTTTGCGCACCCCAAAGTGCATCGACAGGCACTTTCAACTCACCCATGCTGTCGCGTTCTGTACGAAAATCGCTCATCTGGAAAGGTCCGGTTCAGCCAAGCCCGCCATTATAAACCCGCAACGCGAGTGCATCGGCAGCGGTTCGAATCAGAAAACCGAAAAGTCATAAGGTGGTCGGAAGGCACCTTTTTCGGTGACGATGCAATCGATGAGTTCGCCCGGCGTGATGTCGAACACGGGGTTCCAGGCCGAAAAACCGGCTGGGGCCTGGTCGAGACCGGCGGCTTTCCAGATCTCGCCCGGATCGCGCTGCTCGATGGCAATCTGGTCACCACTGGGCATGGCTGGGTCCAGGGTCGAAGACGGCGCCACAACCATCAATTTCACCCCGTGATGCCTGGCAAGGACCGCCAGGCTATAGGTGCCGATCTTGTTCGCCACATCACCATTGGCGGCAATTCGGTCAGCGCCAGTGATCACCCAGTCGATCTGGCCACTGGCCATCAGGGCCGCAGCCGCCCCCTCGACGATGACCCGAGTCTCGATCGATTCGCGCGCCAGCTCCCAGGCGGTCAGGCGCGACCCTTGCAGCCAGGGTCGGGTTTCATCGGCAAAAACTCGTTGCACCAGGCCCTTGCGCACGCCAGCGACAATGACGCCCAGTGCAGTTCCAATGCCGCCGGTCGCCAGCGAGCCGGTATTGCAATGGGTCAGGACACCGGAATTTCGATCGAGCAAATCACTGCCAATTTCGGCCATGGCCCGATTGGCGGCAATATCGTCACCATGAATTGCCCTGGCCTCGGCCTCGAGCTGCGTCAAATCAAGACTTTCTTGTGTCGTGGCGACTCGGCGCATGCGCGCGACCGCCCAGCTGAGATTGACAGCGGTTGGTCGGGCCCGCTCCAGCCGGTCCAGATCTCGTCGCCAGCCATCACGATCAGTGCCTCGGGCTCGGGCCGCTATCACCGCACCGTAGGCGGCTGCAATTCCAATCGCCGGCGCGCCCCGCACTGCCAGGTCGCGGATCGCTGCGATGACCCCGTCCAGATCATCGATCTTCAGCCATGTTTCTTCGCCCGGCAGCAGACGCTGATCGAGCAGATGCAGCTGTTCGCCGTCAAAGCGGATGCACTGAAAGCCGTTGTCCTTGCTGCTATCCATTTCCGAAACCCTGACTTGATGGTTGGATTCTAACAATTGACGATCCGGCACGGATCGCTGACAAGACCCTCCCGAGAAAGTATGATTGGCACCCCTAAACCATGAAACCGAAGCGGAGCAAGCTGGTTATGCGAATTCTGGCAACTTTTCTCCTTATGCTGCCTTTGCTGGCAGGCGCCAACGAGGCCGGAACATCGGCTGAAACCAAGAACATGGAGCATCCCAACGTGATTTTGCACACGAACCACGGCGCCATTACCGTCGAACTGTTCGAAGACAAGGCGCCGGAGTCGGTCAAGAACTTTCTCCAGTATGCCCGCGATGGCCATTATGATGGCACTCTGTTTCACCGTGTCATTCCGAATTTCATGATCCAGGGCGGCGGATTCGACACCGATTTCAAACAAAAGCCGGTCCGAGCAGCCATCCAGAACGAAGCTGACAACGGTCTCGCCAATACGCGCGGAACCCTGGCCATGGCGCGCACCAACGACCCCCACTCGGCGACGTCCCAGTTCTTCATCAATGTCACCGACAATGCGTTTCTCGACCATCGCGGCAAACAGTCGGGACAGACTTGGGGTTATGCCGTATTTGGGCAGGTCACCACGGGTATGGATGTGGTTGATGCCATTCGCCGGGTCGAAACCGGTCGCCACGGCATGCACCAGGATGTGCCAACCGAGCCGGTAATCATTGAACGGGTTGAAATACCCGAGTGAATAATGGTCCGGTCTACCTGGTCTCCGATTTGCATCTGGAGGCCAGTCGACCGGAAACCACGGCGTTGTTCCTGGACTTCCTGCGCGGCCCGGCACGCCGGGCCCGTGCACTGTATATCCTCGGCGACCTGTTCGAAGCCTGGATCGGCGACGATGCGCCTGAGCAACCGGGTGAACGGGTCAGTCTTGCGCTGCGTGAGCTGAACCAATCGGGTGTGTCGAATTTCTTCATTGCCGGCAACCGGGACTTTCTCATTGGTCCAGATTACTGCGCCCAGGCCGGCATGGCCCTGCTGGAAGAACCTTTTCACCTGTCCCCCGAAACGGTACTGATGCACGGTGACCAGCTGTGTACGGACGATGTCGCCTACCAGCGTTTTCGCCGCAAGGTCAGGGACCCCGCCTGGCAACAAAAGATATTGTCACGCCCGATCTGGTGGCGCCGCATGCTGGCCCGAACGGCCCGATTCATCAGTCGTCGCCAGACCGGCAACAACCCCTCAGAAATCATGGATGTGAACACGGAAGCGGTTATCGATTGCTTTCGCAGGCACAAGATTCAAACCCTGATCCACGGTCATACCCACCGGCCAACCGTTCACCAGGTCGATGTCGATGGCAGACCCTGCCAACGTGTCGTCCTCGGCGACTGGCATCACAGTGGTAGCGCCGTGCGCATCGACAATGATCGAATCGAGCTGCTGCAAATCCGGCGTGATCAAAAAGAAGATATCGAACTGGTGCCTTTCCAGTCGCAGGATCAAGACACGTGAAATCAGGAGACGCTGCAATGACCTGCCAGCATGGCCTTCGCAGCGGCCCGACCACTTGACCAGGCCCCCTCAATCCGGTTGCCCGCACACCAATCTCCGGCGATCACCAGGTTCTGCTCGCCCAGATACAACAGCCCGTCGTCCAGAGGCTCCGGGCTCAATGCAAAGCGCCAGCGGTGGGCCTGGCTGAATGCAGGCTCGGCATCGGTGGCAGCCGGCATGACATCCCGGAATGCCCGCAGCAGATTTTTGGCGACTGACTCAGGCTCGGCTTCCAGATTGGTCTGTGACCACTCGGGCGTGGCGTGGACGACCCAGCTGTGTCCAGCGCGACCGGGCTTGCTGCCGTTGCAGGCCGCCCAGGACAAAGGGCCGTCGTTGATGAACAAGGCGTCGACTTCGGCATCAAGGGGCACGGAATACCCCAGCATCAACGCCCAGCACGGCGCCATCGGCACCGATTGCAATTGGGTGAACAGCGGATGGCCGCTGCCCAGCAATGCCGCTGATTGTTGCGGCGGGGCGGCCACAACCAGGTGGTCGGCGACGATGGAGTCACCATCCGGCGTGGTCGCCATCCAGCCTTCCGACCAGGTCAGCTCGGCCACTTGCCAACCAAAGCGGCAGTCCAGGGTTTGACCCATGGATTGCAGAACCGCATTCATTCCAGGCACACCAACCAGCCGCTCGCCCGGGCCGGCATTGTGAACGCGGCGTGGCGCCGTCCCAACGACGCCGATTTTTGCGTCCCATGCCGCAACCAGCCCGGCGGCGCGCCAGCGTTCGACCTGGCGCGAAAAGGGTTCGGTCCTTGCGGTGAAATACTGGGCGCCATGATCAAACGTGAATCCAGCCTGGCGGCGAGTCGAGCTGCGCCCTCCCGGACCACGGGCCTTGTCGACGACGATGACTGCCCGCCCGGCCTCCTGCAACGACCGGGCCGCCGTCAGTCCGGCCCAGCCGGCGCCGATAACCAGTATGTCAGTCTTCGTCATGCGGCTGCATCAGCAGCGAGTCGGTATCAAACCCCTGGTCTCGCGCCTGATCGATCAGTCGGCGCAGCAACTCCGGCTCGAGCTCGGTCTGGCGGGCCAGTATCCACAGGTAGTCACGGTCTTCGGTACCCACCATGGCATAGTCGTAGTCATCACCCAGGGCGATGACCCGATAGTCACCCCAGACAAAGGGCAACCACGACAACCAACGCGGGGCGAAGCGAACTTCGAGCGCGCTGTTGGAGCCGTCCGGGTCCGCTTTCCTGGCAATACCGGAGGCCTGGTCCACGGAGCCATCTTCGGTACGGCAACGATTGACGACATCGACCCGGCCGTCCTCGCGCAGGCCGTAATGGGCCTGGGTATCGCTGACGCAGTCATCCTGGAAGCGATTCGGTAATCTGGCGATCTCGAACCAGCGGCCTTGGTAGCGTTCCAGCTCGAGATCCTCGACCAGATCCAGTGGCTGATCGGCGGCGATTGCGCCTGGCATGACAATCGGAACGATGACCAATACGAGCAACAAGCAAGGAAAATTCATGATGGTCTCCTGTCAGCGCACAGGATTCCAAGCATATATCGATCCGGTCAGGTCCGGGTGAAAGCCACTTTATTGCGTCTCTGGCCGCAGATAGGGGAACAGCAATACATCCCGGATCGAAGGCGAATCCGTCAGCAGCATGACCAGGCGATCGATGCCGATGCCCTCCCCGGCCGCTGGCGGCATGCCGTATTCCAGCGCGCGGATATAGTCATGGTCGAAATGCATCGCTTCGGCATCACCGGCATCGCGCGCATCAACCTGGGCACGGAAGCGCTCGGCCTGGTCTTCGGGGTCGTTGAGCTCGGAAAAGCCATTGGCGATTTCACGACCGGCGACGAACAGCTCGAAGCGATCGGCCAGCTCGGGGTCCTTGTCGTTGCGACGGGACAGCGGCGAGACTTCAATCGGGTAGCTGGTGACGAAGGTCGGCTGGATGAGCTGGTGTTCCACACGATGCTCGAACAGTTCCATCAGCAACCGACCCCAGCCCCAGGACTTGTCGAAGTGGATGTCGTCCTTGTGACAGGCCTGGCGCAAAACCTCCAGATCACGCAGGTCGGCATCGGCCAGGTCCGGATAGTGCTCGGCGACGGCCTCGGCGACGCTGATGCGACGGTACTGACCGCCGAAATCAATCTCTTCACCCTGGTAGACCACCCGCCCATCCTTGAGCCCCGGCAAGACGGTCACGACCGCGTGCAGCATCTCTTCGGTCAGTCGGATCAGGTCGTTGTAATCGGCGTAGGCCCAGTAGAATTCCAGCATGGTGAATTCGGGGTTGTGGCGCGTTGATACCCCCTCGTTGCGGAAGTTTCTGTTGATTTCATAGACTTGCTCGAGGCCGCCGACGACCAGTCGTTTCAGGTGCAACTCCGGTGCGACGCGCAGGTACAGATCCAGATCGAGCGCATTGTGGTGGGTCGTGAATGGCCGCGCGGTCGCCCCACCCGGGATGTGATGCATCATCGGCGTTTCGACTTCGAGAAAACCGCGCTCATCGAGAAAACGGCGGATCTCGCGCACGACCTGCGAGCGCCGAACAAACGTTTCGCGCACGTCCGGATTGACAATCAGATCCACATAGCGCTGACGGTAGCGCGTTTCCTGGTCGGTCAGCCCGTGCCATTTTTCAGGCAGGGGTCGGAGCGACTTGACCAGCAGCTTGATGTCGCCAGCATGAAGGCTCAACTCGCCAGTCCGGGTTCGCATCAAGCGACCAGCAACGCCAATGACATCGCCGATATCCCAGTGCTTGAACGTCTGGTAAACGCCTTCAGGCAGATCATCGCGGCGCAGATAAACCTGAATACGCGTACCGGAACCATCCTGGATGTGAACGAAACTGGCCTTGCCCATGATCCGTCGACTCATGATCCGCCCGGCCAGGCTGAAATGTTCATCCAGCGCTTCGAGCGCGGCCTGGTCCCAGTCGCCCTCGTTGGCAAAGCGTGATGTCAGCGACGCCGCATCATGGCTCACCCGCCAGTCATTGGGATAGGCCTGCCCCTGCTCACGCAAGTCATCCAGCTTGCCACGCCGCTCGGCAATCAGGCGGTTCTCATCGTGCTCGGGTGTCGGATTGAGTTCTTTGTCAGTCATTTCAATTCCAGTTGATCAATGGCAACAGCGGGCAACGCTGATCATTCAAGTCCGGCCTTCAGCGAGGCGGCGATGAATTCATCGAGATCGCCGTCCAGAACTTTCTGGGTATCGGTGCGCTCGACACCGGTGCGCAGATCCTTGATCCGCGACTGATCGAGCACATAGTTGCGAATCTGGCTGCCCCAGCCGATGTCGGACTTTTCGTCTTCGGCCGCCTGGGCCTTGTCGCGCTGTTTCTGCAACTCCATTTCGTAGAGCTTGGCGCGCAACTGGTTCATCGCCCGATCCTTGTTCTTGTGCTGGGAGCGGTCGGTCTGGCACTGGACCACGATACCCGATGGCTCGTGGGTAATGCGCACGGCCGACTCGGTCCGGTTGACGTGCTGCCCACCCGCGCCCGATGCGCGATACACATCGATCCGCAAATCGGCCGGATTCACCTCGATTTCGATATTGTCATCGACTTCCGGCGACACGAAGACGCTGGCGAACGAGGTGTGGCGGCGGTTGCCGGAATCATAAGGGGATTTTCGCACCAGGCGATGCACGCCGGTTTCGGTTCGGCACCAGCCAAAGGCAAAGTCGCCTTCAACGCGAATGGTTGCGCTCTTGATGCCGGCGACATCGCCTTCCGAGGCTTCAATAAGCTCGGTATTCCAGCCGCGCTGCTCGGCCCAGCGCAGGTACATGCGCAACAGCATTTCCGCCCAGTCCTGCGCTTCGGTGCCGCCGGAGCCGGCCTGGATATCGATGAAGCATGGCCGGTTGTCCATTTCCCCGGCGAACATGCGCTGGAACTCAAGATCATCAACCTGCCGCTCGATCCGCTGCAGATCCTCGCCCACGCTGGCCAGCGTTTCCTCATCATCCTCGGCGATCGCCATCTCCAGCAACTCAGCCGCTTCGCTGACGCCATCGATCACGCTTTTCTGGGTACTCACTGACTTGTCGAGTTCGGCCCGTTCCTTGCCAAGGCCCTGGGCATACCCGGGATCGCTCCAGACGTCGGGAACCTCCAGTTCGCGGGTGACCTCTTCCAGCCGCTCTACTTTGCCATCGTAGTCAAAGGTACCCCCTGAGCGCAGCAACGCGGCGCTCCAGGTCATCAAGCAGGGCTTTCAGCGCGGTCTGTTCCATATCTGTTCAAGATTTCTATTGATAAGCAACCCGCTATTTTAGCGAGCGCGATGACTGATGTGTGGCCATTATCCGATCTGATTATCCGGATCTGATTATCCGGATCTGATTATCCGGATCTGATTATCCGAGTACCTGGCCACCAGCCCTGGTGAATCGTTGCGGAGTGGTAAATTCATCTGTATTGGTTTTTGGCGGGCAACACTTGTTAGAGTTGACACTGGACATTCAAGTCAGGAGCTTGCGGTGGTCTTGAGGGAACAGGAGGCAGGGGCATGATGCCGCCCCACGCGGCCCGACTGCTGGTTTGGTGCCTGGCGCTTGTTCCGCTACTCGCATTCTTGCTCGGACTGGGCTCGCCGGACTTTGCCAATGCCGCCGCCGTGCTGAACATGCTGGGGCGGCTGACCGGGGTGCTGGGTCTGGCCTTTCTGCTCCTTGCCGCCGCGCTCAGCGCTCGCGTACCGGGCTTTGACCAGCCATTCGGCGGCCTGACCAAGCTGTGGAACACCCACCATCTGCTCGGCGCGGCCAGCCTGATGCTGTTGCTGGCCCATCCGTTGCTGCTCTCTCTTGCCGCGGCCGGTTATGGCCAGCATCTCGCCGTCGCCACGCTGTTTCCACCGTTATCCGACCATGCGACCTGGATCGGCTGGCTGGCCCTGGTCCTGATGATGATCTTTCTGGCGCCGAGCTTCTCTTTTTTTGGCCATCCGAAATACGAGCGCTGGAAACGGGTGCACTCTCTGGCCGGTCTGGTCGTCATACTTGCGCTGGTTCACACCGTCATGTTCAGCCGAACCATGCCGGCCGGTCTCGACATCATCGTATGGTCCCTGTTCGCCCTCCTTGCGGTCGGCGCCGTTGCCTGGCGCTTCATCTTTTCCCGCCGGGCCGGACGCCTGACCCACACGGTCACGAAGGTAGAGCAGGTGGCCAACAATGTGGTCGAACTGACGCTGGAGCCCCGCAATCGAACGCTGGCCTACCAGGCCGGAAATTTTGTCTACATGACACCCCACGATCCCGAGTTGTCGGCCGGCCGCGGTGAAGAGCACCCCTACACACTTTCCTCCTCTCCGCTCGAAGCCAGCCCGCGGATCGCGATCAAGGACCTGGGCGATGCCAGTCGCGCCATACAGTCCATCCGGGTTGGAACGACCGTTTCCCTGGAAGGCCCGTATGGGCGATTCTTTCCCACTGACGGCAGACGCAAGGACCCGGAACTCTGGGTTGCCGGCGGCATCGGGATCACACCATTCCTGGCCCGGATGCGCCACATCAAGGCACTTGACCACAACGGCGGCCTGGGTGGTGACATTCACATGATCTACGCGGTACAGGATGAAGCCCGGGCGCTTTATGCCGCCGAGCTCGAGCAGTTGGCTGCCGAGATTCCAGGCTTCGGCCTGACCTTCCACTTCTTTTACCGGGAAGGGCCCATCAGCCCTGATTTCCTGCATCAAACCTGCCCGGACTTCCAGCAGCGGGCAATCTACATCTGCGGGCCGCTGCCGCTCAATCACCTGGTCCAGAACCACCTGAGAGAAGCCGGTGTCTCTCAAGCGAGAATCCATACCGAGGAGTTCGAACTGCTATGAAGAAGATCGTGTTTGCCGCATTCATTGCCTTCTGGGCCAGCGTTGGCACCCTGGTGGCGCTTCAAGCCATGGCCCCGGACCATGCAACGCCGGCCAACGACGGGTTGCCGGTCTTCGCCCTGGCCGAAGTTGCCCGGCACAACACGCTGGATGACTGCTGGATGGCGATCGAGGGCAAGGTCTACGACTTCACCGACTACGTTCCCCAACATCCCACCCCACCAACCGTATTGGAGCCTTGGTGCGGACGGGAAGCCACCGAAGGCATGCGCACCAAAGGCTATGGCCGCGACCACAGCCGTCGCGCCTGGGCCTTGATGGACGACTACCTGATCGGTGAACTGAAGGACGACTGAAGCCCCTGCCACCCGGCCGCATCCTGACGGCCGGGTGGCAAGTGCAAGTCAAAAACGGTAGCCCAGCCCCACCATCACCCAGGTGACGTTGTAGCTCGGACTTTGCTGGCCGAGCAAAAGCACGTTGGCCAGGGTGTCGATTTCGACCTGGTCCAGGGCGAAGTTCTGCGAATCGAAGCGCTCATGCTCCACGCTCAACCGGGCGAACCACTGCGGCGTGATGCTGTAGCGGGCCCAGACCTTGTAGGCATTCAAGCGATTGACCGTATCCGGCAACGGTTCAGCGTTCAACGCTGGCCCCGTGGTGACATCGATCTCGCCGCGCGTGCGAACGAACAGGAAGTCCATACCCAGATCCAGGCGTCGATTCAGCCCGATCCGGGTGATCGCGTTGAAGCGTCTTGCGATATCGGGCAGCTCGATCGTCAGACCGAGGGTATCGACCCGGTCACTGTGATCGGCGAACCAGTCCCGATTGGGGTCAAAGGCATTGTTTGGGCCAAAGTCGCGGCCTGACTGATCGGTGTCGATGCGATCATAGGTGTAAAACCAGCTCAGGCTGACATTCTCGTTCGGGTAGTAGCCGCCGTCCAGGGTCCAGCTTTGCACCTTGGCCTCGTCGAGACCGAAGCGGTCATCGTCGTAATCATCCACGCTGTACTGATACGAGGCGCCAAGGTTGAAGACATCCAGTGGCTGGAAGTCCATCCGCAAGCGCAACTGATCACGTTCCCTGTCGGCCATGTTGAATTTGCGCAGATTGGGGTGGTTTTCGAAATCGTCCGGCGCCACGGATCCGGGCACATGGCCGGCAACAAAGGGGTTGCGTCCTTCGTATTCGTCGTACTGGCGATCGGCATGCTCATAGTCGACATTGAAGGCCGTGCGCTGGCCGATTGCTCCGCGCACGCCGGCTCGAATCGTCCACTCATCCAGTTCGGCGACCTCGGCAAAATTGTCGCGGTCTTCGCGCATGAATTTCAGACCGCCAACCAGCCGGGTTCTCCCGGCCAGACGCCAGGTCGCATCCGATTTGATCTCATTCTTGCGATAGCTGTAAGGCAAGTTGATGCGGGCGTTGTCCGGGCTGACCTGGGCCTGGGAATCGGCACCGATGATACGCCAGGCCAGCATGGGCGTCTGGTTGTCGCGGTCATCGAAGCGATAGTTGAATACCAGGTTGAGTCGATCCACAGCCTGGGTGGACAGGCGCAGATTCAACAGTGTTGTCTTGATCTTGCCATCCAGGTCCGAAGCCGGCAATGCTTCGTCGATCTGGATGAATGGGTTGACCGTAAAGGAAAGGAAGTCATCATCCTGTTCCATTCGACCTATCGCAAAATCAGCATTGAATTGCGTTCTGGCGCCAAAGTGCCAGGCACCGTAGGTCCGCAACTGGTGAAAATCGTTGTCAGGCGCTCCGGAAAGCCGCCCTACCCCATTCGGGAAGCCTGTGCCCGGTTGCCATTGCGGTTGCTGACCAAACGGATTCTGCCAGCTGATCGATGGCTGGTCGTTTTCGAAGAAGGAACCATGGTAGGCCAGGCCAAGCAGCCAGCGACCGGCGCCGTACTCAATGCTGGTATCGAGAATGCGTGTGGTCTGGTTGACCGGCACAGGCAGATGGGCGCTCCTGGGGTTGCCACCGGTGAATCCGAAGATGCCGCCGGCCAGGCGCGAACCATCCTTGGTCTCGTGCCGGTAGTTGACATCAAAGGTCCAGCGATCCAGGGCCGAGCGCCAGTAACTGAGATCGAGCCGATGGCGGTCCGTCCCGATATTGACCGGGTTGAGTTGGTTGCGCAGATTGAGCATACCGCTGGTCTGGTCGCCTTCGGCTACCCATCCTGGCGGCAACGACAGGAAACCGCTGCCAACGCCGACAAACGGCGTCTGACCACCCTCGATCTGGTAATTCGGCATCTCGCGCCAGGACAGGCCAAAGGTCTGGCTGCCCTGCTGGCCGGCCGCAAATTCCAGACGACGGGAGTCGAGTCCGAGGCGGTACCCTTCAACCCGCCAAAAAGCGGTACTATCGCCGTCCCAGGCTGGACGGCCCCGAGCGCGAAAGTCGATCAATGGGCTGAACCCCTTGTCGCTCACGCCAACGTTGCGCCCAAAATGCCGCGTTCCCTGATCAAGGTAACCGGCGCCAATTTCAAGAACATTGTCGTACTCGATTACCTCTTCCAGCTCGTCCAGGCTTTCGTCATCAAAGAAAAAATCGTCCTGGGCCAGCAGGTGAGCAGAAAAGCCCAGAGCGAGTACCGGTAGCAGCAGTCTTGGATCCAGTTTGATGCGTATGTTCATGTTCATTCTCCCGACAACTACAATCACGAATCAGCGCTAACGCGTGAAGCGCACCGCCGATGGATGGTTCGAGCCATGGATATTGGTGTGGCAATTCAGGCAGGCCTGACCGAGCAGGTTCTGGTCGGCTCCGGTGGGGGGAACCCCGAGGCCACTGCGAACCCCACTGGGATGGCGCTGGGCCAGATGACACTGCTGACATAGCTGCGGTGGCCGCTGGGCCAGCATCTTGGCATGGACCGAGCCATGCGGTGAGTGGCAGGTGGTGCAGTCCTCGCGCACTGGCGCGTGCTCCCACAGGAACGGACCACGCATCTCGGCGTGGCAGTCGTAACAGGTCTCGTTGACGGTCAGACGGTTGAGGTTCGATGGGCCTGGTCCGCCGTGCGGATTGTGACAATCGGTGCAGGCCAGCAGACCGGTTTCGGAAGTGAAATTCGCGGTCTGGACAGGATGACGATGCGGTCGCAACAATTCGGCCCGTTGCTGACTGTGGCATTCAAAACAGACCGCCGGTTGCTTTTCGACGCTCAGTACCGGGTCACGAAAGTCCACGTGCAGGCTGTGGCAATCGCTGCAGGCAACCTCCTCGAAGTGGTGCGCACTGCCAGCCCAGTGGAGACCAGGCGAATCCTGATGACAGGTCAGGCAGGTGCCATCCTTGGTTGCCGTCGGCGTCGCCTGGTCAAAGACGATCGCCGGCGGCGGTCGCGTCCCGTCTTCGCGACGGGTCATGTGCTCTTCACTGGGGCCATGACACGTCTGGCACTGGCGGTTGGCGTCGGCCATCGGGGTGCGCGAATCAGCCGCCACGCCGTGCGGTGTCATCAGGATATTGTGGGCCGGATGATCAGAAGCCGAATCGTGACAATCCATGCAGGTTTCCACGCCGCCACGCGCGTAACCGGTATCGGCGATGGCGAAGCTGCACCCCAACAAGGCCAGCATCGCCACCATTGGCATGCAGACCCTTCTCAACGAAACAAACTTCATCATGTTCCTCTCCTTGCCAGTTACGTGAGCTGATGTAATCACCAGACCGGTAGTCATTGACTATTCCAGTACTTCGCTGATCGTGACACCGTCGAGCCGAATACCAAGTTGCAGCGGGAACGAGACATAGTGGCGACGACCTTCGGTATGGTTTGCGTGTATGGCAAATGACAGCGGATAGTCCTGCCCCACCTGCAGCGATTTGCGCACGCCGGACCCTGGCGCCAGCGGTCGCTGAAGCTCGACCACCCAGCGGTCGCCCTCACGTCGGGCCGTCCCGACAACCACCGAATCGTCGTTGGTGTGGCGCTGATCGAGGATATAGCCGTCGAACAGGCTGACATCACCATCGGCACTCAGCGCAGCGCTCCAGAATTCCAGGAACGCGCCTTGCTCGACTTCGGATGCCAACTCCTGGCTGCTCCTGAAATTATCGGAGCCACCGGTACGCGTCATCCCCGTGCGGGAGTTCGCCAGGTACTTGGTCAGGTTCTTGCCGGCATCCGCGCTCATGCCAGGCAGGTCACTGTGACAGGATGCCCAACAGGTCGCCGAACGCGCCGCCGATACCGCATCGTCGGCTACCAGTACGGTGACCTGTGCGGCATGGTCGGCGACACCGGCCGGCTTGTCGGTTTCAATCACCGGCCATGACAGGTGCAGATAAAGCTGGTCACTGGCCACCCGCGCCCGAACCGACAAGGTGACCGTCCCCGGCATACCCGGCAACGGTTCCGGTTCCAGACGCTGACCGGAAGCCACCACGTTGCCGATCGCAGCCTGCTCATCCTGGTGACAGGACAGGCAGGGGCGCGACTCGCGCATGCGCCGCGCGCCGCTGGTGCCGTGATCGGTGGGTATCAGCAACCACTCCCACGAGGCCTGGCCGGGCAGAAACAGTTCGATGTCGGTCTCATCGATATCGGCCCAGTGATCGGCCTGGACGGTGCCTGTCCAAACGATCGCGACAGCCAGCAGGCCTGTAGACCAGCGCGTCAGTGCATTGAACTTGTTCATGAGCAACTCCTGTTGGAAAAGGCAGTTCCAATATTTTAGAAATCGAAGTCGAGATCCTCGTCGTCGATCTCCAGGTAGGCCGCCGGCAGGCTGTGCGCGACGCCCTTGTGACAATCGATGCAGGTTTCACCGGCTTCGCGCCCGGTCACGTGTTCGCGCCAGGCCCGATTGGGCTGGACCGCCTCGGACATGGCCTCCCAGCTATGACAGTCACGGCACTCGCGGGAATCGTTGCCCTGCATCCGGTCCCACACCCGTTCGGCCAGCTCGGCCTTGTGGGCCTCGAATTTCTCTTCCGTATCCAGCTTGCCGCGGAAGTGGGAAGGCAGTTCGACCACCGAGGCGCGAGTCTTGGCCACCATCTTCGGCCAGAACGCTTGCGGAACATGGCAGTCGGCACAGGTGGCGCGAACACCGCTGCTGTTGGTGTAGTGGCGGCCACCAGCGTAATCGGGATAGACGAAAGCCTCCATCTCGTGGCAGGAAGTGCAAAATTCCACGGTGTTGGTATAGGCGACCACCGTGTTGAAGCCGGCAAAGGACATGACGCCCAGGACCAGGCCGATAACCACCAGCAGCCCGGCTCCGATCCGCGTGCTGGGGCGGCTGAACAAGTGCCAGAAAGCACGAGTGAATCGAGCTGAACGTGAGCGGCGGGGAGACTTCTGGGACGTATTCTGCATAACGATCACTCCGGCTTGCCTGTGATGGCGTCCTGTCCATGTATCGTTCCCCCAGGGTGCAGATCAACGACCCATGGCCGGGCCTTTTTTCTTACCTGAACAGGGTGTCACAAAGCGGTAAAAAGTTAATTGACGCACGTCAATTCAATGGCATGAATTGAGTGTCGCCCAGGCCGTAGTTGATGAAGTCAGTTCAGATCGCAAGGTTTGTTCGGGCCAGTGGCATGGTCATGCAGCGGCAGCCGCCGCCACCGCGGGAGAGCTCGGCGCCGCCGATGGTGACGATGACCCGTTCGTCCGCCCCGATCACGCGCGTACCATCAATCACCCCGGCAGCCTCGACCACGTTGAAGCCGGCCTGGCTGAGCGCTTCGACCGTGTACTGGTTGTGCGCATAGCCCACGATCTGACCAGGACCGAATGCAAAGAAGTTGGCCCCGCTGGCCCATTGCTCCCGTTCCTGGTGAAAGTCATCTTCGCCGCCACAGGCAATCGGGGTCAGATCCAGCTCCAGCGCACGCAGCGCTTCGATAACACCGGGGTATTCCACGATTCTTGCTTGATCGCCATTGTCGAATCGGCAGTGGAATGCCCGCGAGCGCTTCGATCCGGTGATCAGCGGTGGGAAAACCACGCACTTGTCCCGATCCACCATGGTGAAAATCATGTCCAGATGAATCGTCGCCCGGGTCTTGGGAATCTCGACCACGATGAAATTGCGCACCGGACCCTTGCTGGCGATGGAGCGCATCAACTTGTCGATGCCGGCAACCGATGTGCGCTCTCCGTAACCAATCACTACAAGATCTTCGCGGATGACCAGCAGATCGCCGCCTTCAATCGTGATATCCGAATCGCTGTTGGCAGTGCCATCAAAATAGAAACCGTTGCTGGCCATCTGCGGGTGATACTTGAAAATCGCCTTGAGCAACAAAGCTTCGGCAACCCGGGCCTTGAACGCCATCGAGCCGATGATCACGCGATTATTCAGGCACATCGTCGCGTCACGGGTAAAGAAGGTGTTCGGCAACGGCGGGATGGCATAACGCGAGGGGTTGAGGAACTTTTCCAGGCTGATCGCCTTTTTCGGCGTTCCTTCGATCAAGCGTCCGGCCAGCCGATCCGATGACAGGGCAACCAGCGATTCCTTCAACTCGGGACACTCATAGAGTTGGCACAATTGGTCGATGAGGGCATCCTTGATCTGCTCCTGCTCAAGCACCTGGGCCAGCAGTTCGCGTAGCTCGATCACCCGCGCCACCTTTTCCAGCACACCCTTGAGCTGCCGATGCTCGGTCAGTGCCAGAGGCAGGCTCAGAATATCGTCATAGAGCACCTCGGCGGCAGTCTGAGGGGTCATGTTCTCGATTTCCTGGCCGGGCGTATGAACGACGACGGTCTCCAGCGGGCCGATTTCGGAATTGAGGTTGATCTGGATCGACATAAACACTGACTCTTTTCAGGTAGAAAACAACCCGGAACGGGGCAAGGCGGCGTTAGTTTACGGGCTTGAGCCCGGCGAGTCACCTGAAAGGCTACCTGATCAAGCTGCAGGAGAAACATCGAAGCAGAAGGGCCAGAATCTGGCAGATGCCGTTTCAGGCTTTCAAAAAAGGATGGTGCCCGGGGCCGGAATCGAACCGGCACGACCTTTCGGTCGAGGGATTTTAAGTCCCTTGCGTCTACCAATTTCGCCACCCGGGCGGACGGACATGATACTTTGCGCACGCCCCTTAATGGAACCGCCCACTCAATGAAGATTCCACCGCGACTGAGGCCCCTGGCCGAAGCCGGATTGATCGACGAAGTCATCCTGCAGCTCAAAAGCGGCAAGGAGGCCGAGGTCTATGTCGTTCGTTGTGGCGAGGAGCGCCGCTGCGCCAAGATTTTCAAGGAAGCCAACAAACGAGGGTTCAAGCAGGCCGTCCAGTACCAGGAAGGCCGCAAGGTTCGCAACAGTCGGCGAGCCCGCGCCATGTCCAAACGGACGAGTTTTGGCCAGAAGGAACAGGAGAAAGTCTGGCTGAATGCCGAAGTCGATGCCCTCTACACCCTGGCCGCTGCCGGCGTCAGGGTCCCGCGGCCGCTGGGTTTCGTCGATGGCGTGCTGCTGATGGAGTTGATTACCGACGCCGACGGTTTTGTCGCACCCCGGCTGGACGGGGTGACCCTGGACAGGAGCACCGCCCTGCAATATCACCAGCAGATGATTGACGAAATCGTCCGCATGCTGGTTGCCGGCCTGATCCACGGTGATCTGTCCGAGTTCAACGTTCTGCTGGATGAACGGGGTCCGGTCATCATCGACCTGCCACAGGCGGTCAATG
>JBLRWT010000007.1:0-20390 GCA_047921095.1 Wenzhouxiangella sp.
CATCGGGAGCCGGCTGAACCGCACCGTGCTGAAGGCGCTGACGAACCGAAGCGACTCGCACTTCGAAGAATTCATCCAGGTTGGTACAGGAAATACAGAGAAATCGAAGGCGCTCGAGCAATGGCACCTGGCTGTCGCGGGCCAGCTCCAGTACGCGGCGGGTGAAGCTGAGCAGGCTCAGTTCGCGATTGAACAGCAACTCCGGCGGGCTCAGATCTTCCTCGTGCCAGCTCGACAATCGGGATGCCTGCTGGCTGACATGAACAGTCGAGACCTTTTTTGAGTCATCCATGTGACAGGCAGCTGGAAGAGTGCGCTGACACTGTAGCTGAAAAACAGCCTGCATTGAATGAATGTTCGCTGACAGCTCGACTCAGCGATTTGACTCAGCGGTTTCTCGAGGCCGTGCGCAATAGTTCCGAGCGTAGCTCGATCAAGCGGGCGTTGATCCGCGCTCGCTGATAGTAATCCAGATCCATGCGATTGTTTAAGCGTTCAAGTTGCTCGATGGCTTCGGCGACGCCCCCCCGGAGATAGTAGCTGTCGGCAAGCGCTTCGGCCGCGCGGACGCTGTCTCCGGCGCGATCGGCCGCCCGTGCATAAAGCTCGGTCATGCGCAGGTCGAGCGGGTCGTTTTGCACATGACGGCGAAGAACCTCGACAGCACGATCGGTATGCGTGGGATCGGGAACGTGCATCAGGGTTTGAGCGTACTGCGTCGTCACCATCCGGCTGCCGGGGAAGTGGCGATAGAGCTCACTCAGGATCTCCAGCGCCTCGTCCGTTCGTCTTTGCGCCACAAGCAATTCGGCTTCCAGCAGACGGTAGATCTGGCGATTGGGATCAGCCGACAGCAGCGGCTGCAATGTCTCGGCAGCCTGGTCAAATTGCCCGGCCTTCGTCAGTGCAAGCACCAGGCCGTAGCGCATTGCCTCCGGCGGACGCTGCCCGCGTTCCATTCTGTTTCTGAACCAATCCTGGTTCTGCTCCTGACGATCACTCATCAGAACCCGCAGGCGCGCCTGGACAAAATGAAAGTCGAGCCCGGACCGTTGTTCACGCGGGACCAGTGATTCGGCGCGGCTGCGAGCTTCGGCAATCCGGTTGACGGTCAGCGGGTGCGTGCGCAGGTACTCTGGCGGACCCGGGCCCATGGCACGGCCATGCACGTTCATGCGCTCGAAAATTCGCGTCATGCCGTGCGGGTCATAGCCGGCCCGGCCAAGCAGACCGAGGCCGATCCGATCAGCCTCGGCTTCCGACTGACGCGTGTGGTTGATCTGGAACTGCTGCGCCAGGCCCATGCCGCTCATCATGACAGCCTGGGTGGCCTCGGCGTTGCCGGCCGCGCCGGCCGCGATGGCCAGTCCCAATGTGGCCAGCATCATCGGGAAGGAAACCTGCTGCTGGTTTTCGAGCCCGCGCGCCAGGTGATCCTGGGTGATATGAGCGATTTCATGCGCGACCACGCCGGCGACTTCACTTTCATCCTCGGCCAGCAGGATAAAGCCGGCATTCAGGCCGATGACGCCCGCGACGCTGGCGAAAGCGTTGACGCCTGGGTCGCGCATGACGAAAAAATGGAAGTCTGCCTTCGGGCGGGCTGACTGCGCCACCAGGCGAAACCCCATGTCCTTCAAATAGTCTGTGATCATCGGGTCTTCAACCAGGAGATTGTTCGCCCGCATGTAGCGCTCGAAATCCCGGGCGAACGTCTGCTCCTGCTCGGCGGTCAGAACACGTGTGGCGGTTCCTCCCATATCGGGAAGCAGAATGCCGTCCTGGGCTGCCACCGTGCCGGCAAACAGTGCAATAATCAGGCTCAGACCGATTTTCAATGCGGTTTTTCTCATGATTAACTAGACCTGAATTGACGGACGATGGTTCATTCTCCGGGTAGAAAGATATCCAGACTGAGGGGCTCGCGGCAGCATTGCTTGACACGGCCCCTGACACCGCAAGTGTCATGCCAGCTGCCATTCTACGACGAGTGCGTACCATGAATGTTGAAAAACCTGAAACCGCTGTTCACCATCTGGCTGTACTCGTGCGTGCCAGCCCCGACAGTTGGCAGGCCGATCGGGCTGCCCTGAAAGTCGGTCGCATGGCGGAACGGGCCACGGCTCCGATTCTTGTGTTCTTTCATGGGCCAGGCGTCATGTCGGCAGCCGTCGAGGACAGTGTATGGGTACCCATAGCGCACAGCGGATCTGTCTGTTTGCAGGTATGCGAAGCATCCTGGCAGCGTCGCTGCATCGAGCCACCGCTTGCGCCGTTCGGTCTTTCCAGCCTGGTGCAATTCTGGCACCGGGCTGTGGACGCTGAAATCGTCATGAGTTTTGGATCCGACGATGGCCGGTAACGCTTTCCTTGTCTGCATTCGATCGGCGCCGGATGAGGTCGAGAGCATGGAGATGCTCGAGCTCATCCTGGCCGGAGCCAGCCTGGAAGTTGACCTGACCGTCTTGTTTGAAGGCCTGGGCGTCGGCCATCTGCGCGCTCCCTGGGCAAAAATGTGGCAACAACTGAGCGACTATCAACTGGCAACTCTTTGTATGCAGGTCGAAGCCGGCGAACCCCTGTCCGTTGATTTGCCGGTTCGCCGCGTTGATGGCGATGAGCTTGATGAGCTGAGCAAGGGCAGGAGTTGCCTCGACCTGTGACGCAACCGGACGGTGGCCAACTGTTGCTTGTCGACGACCGGCAAATCGAACTGGACGCCGATGGCCACCTGGCCCGGCCGGAACAATGGAGCCCGGACGTGGGTCGGGCGTTGGCCGATCGCGACGGCATCGAGCTGGGATCCGATCACTGGTGGTTGATTGAATTCGTGCGGCGCTACCACCACAACTATGGCACACCGCCGTTGATGCGAGTGGTTGTGGCCGAAATGCGCCGCAAGCACGATGATTCCTCGTTGGGCAGTCGAGAGATCTACCGATTGTTCAGCGAAAACCCTGTTCGCCAGGCTTGCAAATACGGTGGTCTGAGCAAGCCAGCCTGGTGTATCTGAAAACAATGTCTTATTGAGGATGACCCATGAATCAGCCTGAAATCATCATGTACTCGACCGCCTCGTGTCCCTACTGCGTCGCGGCTCGCAACCTGTTGCAGTCGAAGAACGTGAAATGGAGCGAGATCTCGTTGAATGCCCAACCGGAGAAACGGACCGAAATGATGGAACGCGCAGGGCGCCGGACGGTTCCCCAGATTTTTGTCGGCGATACCCATGTCGGCGGTTACGACGATCTCGATGCGCTGAACCAGGAAGGTGCGCTTGATCGGTTGCTGGGAGTGGGGGACTGAAAAACGTTCGAACCCCGCTATAATGGCGGGCTGACTCTCAAGTTTTTTCAAGGACCCCCTGTGACCCAGCAAATTACCGTAATTCGAGGCGACGGCATCGGCCCCGAGATCATGGACGCCACCCTGCGCGTTCTCGACACGCTGGATGCGGGCCTGGATTATGATTTTCAGTTGGCCGGCCTCGCGGCGCTGGAACAGGGCGGAGAGTTGCTTCCAGAGGCCACCCTGAAATCGATCAAGGCCAACAGCATTGCCCTCAAGGCGCCGCTGACGACGCCGGTTGGCAAGGGCTTCAAGTCACTCAACGTGGCCTTGCGCAAGCATTTTGACCTGTACGCCAATGTCCGCCCGGCCATCAGTTTCAAGGGGACACGGTCCCGATACACCGACATCGATCTGATCACGGTTCGCGAAAACACCGAAGGTGCCTACCTGGCTGAAGGTGCGTTCACCGCGGCGGACGGATCGCGAGCCGAGTCGAAGATGGTAGTGACCCGGGTTGGCTGTGAGCGGGTTGTCCGCTTCGCTTTCGAGTTGGCCAGACGCGCCGGCCGACGCAAGGTGACCGCCGTCCACAAGGCCAACATCCTCAAGGATGTGACCGGGATGTTTCTTGACGTTGCCCGTGATGTCGCCAGCGAGTTCAAGGACATCGAATTCAGCGACATGATTGTCGACAATGCCTGCATGCAGCTGGTCATGCGCCCGGAGCAATTCGATGTCATCGTGACGACGAATCTGTTCGGCGACATCATTTCGGACCTGTGCGCGGGGCTGGTTGGCGGTCTGGGCCTGGCGCCGGGCGCGAACATAGGCAAGGAGGCCGCCATGTTCGAAGCGGTCCACGGCTCGGCGCCGGATATTGCTGGCCAGGGTATCGCCAATCCCTGCGCCCTGTTGCTGGCGGCGGCCCAGATGCTGGAGCATATCGAGCAGCACGACAATGCGCGGCGTTTGCGCGCCGCCATTGCTGAAACGATCGAAAGCGGCGATCGCACCACGCCCGACCTGGGCGGCAGCGGCACAACGAAAGATTTTACCGATGCGATCTGTGAGCGTCTCGGCTGAATCGGCGCCCGGTCGATTCCGATTCCGAATCAAGACCAAACGGCAGCATGGCCAACTGACCTGAGCGCGGCTGCCAGCATCGGGCAATGCGGATCTGCAGCCATTCGATAGCCGAATCAACGGCCTCATCCAGGTCCTGGCCACGCGCCAGGCAGGCGGTAATGGCGGCTGACAGGGCACAGCCGGTGCCATGAATGCTGTGCCTTGAGCGAGGGTGGCTGAAAGCCAGCCTGCTGTTTGCAGTCACCAGCAGATCCTCAACGCGGTCCCCGCTGGCATGCCCGCCCTTGATCAGAACGGCAGTGCAACCGAGTGCCAGTATGCTGTCTGCCAGCTTGTCAGGGGAGGTTGTGCTGCTCAGGCCGGTGAGAACGGCTGCTTCCGGAAGATTCGGCGTCACCAGGGCCGCCAATGGCAGCAGTTCGGTGATCAGAACCTGCTCCGCATCACGGTCGAGCAACCGTGCGCCGCTGGTGGCGACCATCACGGGATCAATGACCAGTTGCACGCCAGTGCCGGACTGGAGCCCGGCTGCAACAGCTTCGATGATTCCCGCGTTGGCCAGCATGCCGGTCTTGGCTGCGGTAATCGGCAGGTCGTCCAGTACTGCGCGAAGTTGAGCCTCGACCAGGCGAGCGCTCAAAGGCGCCACGTCATGTACGCCCAGGGTGTTTTGAGCGGTAACCGCAGTCAGCACGCTGGCAGCCTCGACCCCGAGGCTTGTCATGGTCTTGATGTCAGCCTGTATGCCAGCGCCTCCGGAGGAGTCGGATCCTGCGATGGTGAGCCCGTTATATACTTGTGACGCGGCTTGCGCGGTGTGGTTCATTTGCAACACTCCGTGGCTGTAAAAAAGCATATAAACTTCAATGGGTTGGCATAAGTTGGTCGGTGGCTGGAAAAAAACAGCGATGAAGCGTTGTATTTATGCCAAGCGCCGGATTAAAATTGACTTTGGGATTTCCTTAAAGAACACGATACCAACAAGTGAAGTTGAGGCGCGCAATACCCCTATTGGCCATGTCCTTGCTCCTGGCGGCGCAGGCTCAGGCGTCGATGCGCGTGTCTCATGGCCTGCCGGGAATGCCCTATACGGGGATGTCCTGGTTCATGGTGGCGTTCGAACTGGGGCCGTGGGATGAATACCTCATTCATGAGCTGACACCGAGCCTTGAACGCCTGACCAGCGACCAGGTGCCACGCGTATCGTGGCTGCACCTGGATGAGCGGTTGATCATACCCGACTTCGCCGCCTCGCTGATGGCTCGGGCCCGGCCGCCGATGGCCTTTTCGCTGTATCAGCACAATGCTTCGCTATTGGCGGAGAACTCCACCGGTCTGACGGCCAACGGAAAGATGCGATTCGAGCAGTCACTGCTGGTACCGGGCATTACTCACCAGGTATCTGATCACAGCGCAGTGACCGTATCGGCCGTTCTGGCGACGCAACGCTTCAGTGCTGGCGACCTCAACCTGAACGAGACCAGCGATTCGGTTGGAATACGAGCCCGGGAATTGCTTCAGCCCCACGGGCACAGCGAAGTCGCTCAGGGTGCAGGTGTCCGTCTGGCATTCAGCAATGACCTGTTGCCCAAACTGACCCTGGAGGCTGCATACCAGTCCAGGATCGAGATGGCCGAGTTTGCCTCGCTGCAGGGGTTTCACGGCAGCCAGGCGGAATTTGACATTCCTTCCCGGGTCAATCTGGGCATGCAGTTTCACGTTTCCGGACGCGCATCGCTGAGCCTCGGCATGACGCAGATCTTTTATAGCGAAGTTGGTGCATTTCCAAGCCGCACTCTGCCGGCGCGCTTCAACGCCTTGCTCGGCGACAGCACCAGCCCGCAGTTCGAGTGGGAAGATTTGCTGGTTTACAGTGTCGGCTGGCGGTGGCGCCATGAAAACGATTTTTCCTTCTTCCTTGATTATCGGACCCGTTCGCAGCCCCTGCCCAGTTCGTCTGTACTTGCCGCGGCGCTTGGTCCGGAACTGGCAAAAAATGCTCTGCTGGCCGGAATCTCCAAGAGCCTGGGTGCGCGAACGCAATTTCAAATGACTGCAGCGTACGCCCCGCCCGAGTTTGCCTTTGGCGGCAATGCCCTGGGTATCGTTTCCGATAAGCTGGATCAGGGCCTGGAAGTTCAGGCATTGGTCAAGTTCGGTTTCTGACGCTGCGGCGGCCGCCCGGCCGCCAGTGGATGACTGCCGGAACGCGCGTCATCGTTGGCAGGCCGTATAATCGTCAACAATGATTACTCGCATCAGCCACTGGTTCCAACGTCACTTCTCAGACCCGCAGGTGGTCATCCTTGCCCTGTTTCTTGTTCTGGGTGTCGCGGTTGTCGTGCTGTTCGGTCGCATGCTCACCCCGGTTGTGGCCAGCCTGATCATTGCTTATCTGCTGGAGGGCGCCGTGCAGCGCCTGGAACGTTTCGGCGTGCCGCGTCTGATGAGTGTCGTCACCGTATTCACCGCGTTCATGGCAACCCTGTTCTTCCTGATTTTTGGTCTGTTGCCGATGCTGACACGCCAGCTGGCCTCTATCGTCCAGCAACTGCCCAGCTATATTGCCAGGGCCCAGGAATGGCTTGCGACGCTGCCTGAACGCTATCCGCAGATTATTGAGCCCGCAGCCGACCCAGATCCGGTCATTGCCACCCTGCCGCCCTATCCTGAAAATGGCACGGTAGTGTCAGATGAGAGTGAGCGTCAGCTGGCCCTGATCTCCGAAGAGCAACTCTCGAGGATGCTGGACAACCTGGGTACCGAACTGGTCAGCTATGGTGCGACCCTGGTATCCCTGTCAGGCGTGATGGGCGTGGTCAGCCTGCTGATCTTTCTGGTTCTGATGCCGGTGCTGGTGTTCTTCTTTCTCAAGGACAAGCGTGTTCTGATCGACTGGCTGGCCCGCTACATGCCGCGTGACCGGGCCCTGGTCACCAGTGTCTGGCAGGAAGTCGATGCGCAGATTGGCAACTACGTACGGGGCAAGGTGGTCGAGATTCTGATCGTCTGGATCGTGACCTACTTTGTATTTGCCCTGCTTGGTTTGCCGTTCGCCATGCTGCTGTCCATGCTGGTCGGCTTTTCGGTGATCATTCCCTATATCGGCGCGGCGGTCGTGACCATCCCCGTCGCGCTCGTGGCTCTCGTGGCGTTTGGCCTGAGCGCGACGTTCTGGTGGGTCATGATCGCCTACGCCGTGATTCAGACCCTGGATGGCAATGTGCTGGTGCCCGTTTTGTTCTCCGAGGTGGTCAACCTGCATCCGGTCGCCATCATCATTGCCGTGCTGGTCTTTGGTGGCATCTGGGGTTTTTGGGGCATCTTCTTCGCCATCCCGCTGGCAACGCTGGTCAATGCGGTATTGCGCGCCTGGCCGCGGGCGCGAGGGGATTCGGAGCACGACACCGAGCCCCTCATCGTCAAGGAGCATTAGCATGCTGCCGCATTCCGACCTGACCGGTTGGGACCGCTCTGGCAGCCGCCGTTTCGTGTTCCTCGAACGATCGCTGGATCTGGCCACCGGCGAGGTGCTGCTGGGATATGAGCTCGATGGCATCCGGCTGGAAGAGCGGATCAAGCTGCCGGTTTCGAATATCGATCCGGATCCTGCTCCTGCTCGTCTGCAGGCGATGGAAAGCGCGCTCGACCTCCTGCACTGGGTCGCAGCAGTCAGTTACTGGAAAGCTGGTTGCCCACCGCGCATTGATTTCACGACCTCGGCGCCTGATCCCTGGCAGGCTGAATGGCTGAGTCGGCTGTACCGCAAGGGCCTGGCTGAATTCGCCTGGAGCAATGATCTCGATCCGGATCAATGGCCGGACTTCCCCGCCACTGCAAGCGAACCACGCAGGGTGATTGCGGCCGGACTGGCCCAGCGCACGCTGGTGCCGATGGGTGGCGGCAAGGATTCGCTGGTCGCCTGGTCACGCCTGCAAAAGATGGGCGAGTCGACTGCCTCGGTTCAGATCGGACCGTCCGGGTTGATTGCCGGGATCGGTAATGAGCTTGCCGGCAAGCACTGGGTCATCGGCCGGCGGATCGATCCGAACCTGGGCCTGCTCAATCGCCAGGGGGCGTGGAACGGTCATGTGCCGGTGACGGCAATCAATTCAGCCATCCTGGTGCTTGCCGCCCTGGTGCTCGATTATGATGCTGTTGCCTTTGCCAACGAACGGTCAGCCGACGAGGCGAGCCGGATCGACCATCGAGGCCGTGCAGTCAATCATCAATTTTCGAAATCATTCGAATTTGAACTGATGCTCAGCGAGTGGATCCGGCGCTGTATCGCCACGGACTTGCGCGTTTACTCCCTGCTGAGGCGCGACCGCGAGTTGGGCATCTGTCGAGAATTCGCCGATCTGTCGGATTTTCACGACAAATTTTCCTCATGCAACCGCAACTTCCACCTCGATGGTCCCCGGACCACGCGCTGGTGTGGCCAATGCCCGAAATGCCACTTCGTTTTCCTGGCCCTGGCGCCCTTCATGGCGCCGGCATTCCTGACCGCGATATTCGGTCGTGATCTGCTTGCCGAGCCAGGTCAGATCGAAGGTTTTTGCGCGTTGCTGGCGCTGGATGGAAACAAGCCTTTCGAGTGCGTCGGTGAAGCTGACGAGGCCCGTGCGGCCATCGTCGCGCTGGCTGCGGACGTTCGCTGGTCGAACCATGCGGTTGTCGCTGCGCTGACTGAGCGCCTCGCCGGTATCCCCGTTCCGGCCCTGGATACGCTGTGTCGGCCGCACGGGCCCCACCTGATCCCCGAGAGGTTGATCCGTGCGGCTTGAGCAGCTATGTCAGCTTCGAATCGGGGTCCTGGGTTACGGCAGGGAAGGGCGCAGTGCCGTTTCGGCCCTGCTGGCTTATCGTCCTGACGTCGACCTGACCGTGCTGGTGGAGTCGGGCGAAACGCCGGACCAGGCAAGGTATGTCAGTGGGCCGTTCGACGAGAAATTGCAGAACTACCAGGTTTTGCTGCGTTCCCCGGGCGTGCGGATCAACCACCCGGCGCTGGTCGCCTATCGTAACCAGGGTGGCCTGCTGATCAACCCGGCTTCCATCTGGTTCAGTGAGCGGCCCGAACTGACTGTTGCCGGGGTGACCGGCTCCAAGGGCAAGAGCACGACCGCCTCCATCCTGGCCCACTTGCTTCGTGGCGCCGGCCGTGATGTGCTGCTGGCCGGCAATATCGGCATACCGTTGCTGGATCACCTGAATACCACGGCCAACGTCGTCGTCGCCGAATTATCGAGTTACCAACTGGCTGACTTGCAGGGCAAACTGAGTCTCGGCATCATGACGCGGCTCTTTGACGAGCACCTGGATTGGCATGGCAACCAGCTCGATTATTTTTTCAGCAAGCTGCGCCTGGCTGACTTGCTCGAGGGCAGCCCGCTGGTGATCAACGGCCACGACCCTGTGTTGAAGGCTGCAACCATGGCGGTGTCCGGGCGTATCGAAGGCAACCGCTCTCCAGGGTTTCATCGCGGCGGCGACCAGATCTACCTCGATCAGCTACCACTCGTATCCAGCAAGGAGTTGGCATTGGTGGGGCGGCATAACCTGGACAACGCCGCGCTGGCCATGGAAGCGGCCCATTTGCTGGGCTGCAATCTCGATGTGATCGTCGATGCATTGTGCAGTTTCCGTCCGTTGCCACACCGGCTCGAGTTCATCGCGCATGCTCACGGGCGGCGTTGGGTCAACGATTCCATTGCCACCTCGCCACATGCAACGCGGGCGGCCCTGGATGCCTTGCAGACCAAACCCCTCACCCTGATCGCCGGAGGCCAGGAACGGCCGGCCGACTGGCAGCCGGTGATCGACTGGTGTCGCGACCATGTTCTCGCGGGACTGGTGGTCTTGCCCGACAACGGCGCTGCGATTGCCCGACACCTGGTCTCGGAGCGCGCAATCAAGGCAGAGCATGTCCACACCGTGAACGACATCGAGGCGGCCGTTGATGCAGCCGTCCGCCAAAGCGCTCCGGGCGGAACGGTGCTGCTCTCTCCGGGCGCACCCAGCTTCCCTCACTTTCGTGACTTTGAGCAGCGCGGCGACTGTTTCCGTGCTGCCGTAGCGGCCTACAGGGACCGGTCGACCGCGTAGCCAGCAAGGAGTTCGAGCGCGCGCCGTTCGGGGCTGGCTTCGAGACCGGCCAGGCAGTTTCTCGCCTGTTCGGCCAATTGATGGGCCTGATCCATGGCCTTGTCCAGGGCCCCGGTCCGTTCCATGATGTCTCGAACGTCCCGATAGCGGGCACTGCCGCCTGACGTGATCATCTCGCGCATGGCCGAATTCTCTTTGGTGGTCGCCAGGGTCATGGCCAGAATGAGGGGCAAGGTCACCTTGCCCTCGGCCAGGTCGTCGCCAAGGTTCTTGCCGAGGGCCTCGTCGTCAGCGCGATAATCGAGAACATCGTCGGTGATCTGGAATGCCTGACCGAGATAGAGTCCGAACCTCCCGAGTGCCTGGCAGATATCGCTGCTGCGACCGGCGATCAGGCCACCAAGTCGCGCGCTGGCGGCAAACAGGCAGGCTGTCTTGTCCGAGATGACCTGGAAATAGTCGTCAACGCTCAGGTCGGCGTTACCCATCTGCATCAACTGCAGCACCTCGCCTTCGGCGATCGTGTTGGTCGTGTCCGCCAGGATGCCCATGACTTCCAGGCGCTCGAGCTCGACCATCATCTGAAAGCTGCGGGAGTAGAGAAAATCGCCAACCAGGACCGACGCTGCATTGCCCCAGATGCGATGCGCGGTTTCCTTTCCCCGTCGTCGACTGGATTCGTCGACGACATCGTCATGGAGAAGGGTGGCAGTGTGTATGAACTCGATGATCGCCGCCATCTGGACATGTTCGCCGCCACGATAGCCGGCAGCCCGTGCCGCAAGCAGGTGAACGAGCGGTCGCAATCGCTTGCCTCCGCCGCCAATGATGTAGGTGCTGATCTGATTGACCAGCGCAATATCCGAACTCAGGCGTCGGGTAATGAGCTCATCGACGGCGCGACGATCAGCCGCGGTCAACTGCATGACCTCGTCGAGATTGGCGGGAAGGGAAGTCAAGGAAATATCGTTCATGGCTGACAATTATACGAGCCGTTCTCCCATGGCATCGCACGACTTTTTCTCAGAGGGTCCCGGGCGGCCGCTGTGCTAGACTTTGGCCCAGTTTTCATTCACCAACGAATCGACAGGGAGGCCCGTAAAACATGGCCCGAGGAATCAACAAGGTTATTCTCATCGGCAATCTGGGCGCTGACCCGGAAACCCGCCATACTGCCGGTGGCAACGCCGTCACAACGCTGTCCGTGGCAACTTCCGAGTCCTGGCGTGATCGCCAGAGCGGCGACATGCAGGAAAAGACCGAATGGCACAAGGTCGTGATGTTCAGCAAGCTGGCCGAGATTGCCGGCGAATATCTGCGCAAGGGCTCCAAGGTCTACATCGAGGGTCGGTTGCAGACACGCAAGTGGCAGGACAAGGATGGCAATGATCGCTGGACGACCGAGATTGTCGCCAACGAGATGCAGATGCTTGACAGCAAGGGTGGTGGCAGCGAGCCACTGGAGGACCGCGGTGGCGGCTATGGCGGTTCCGGGGAGCCCTCCGGGCGGTCGGGTCAATCCGGCGGCGGCAACCTGGAAGACGATATTCCGTTCTGAGCCATGTCAACCATTCTTGTTACCGGCGGTGCCGGTTTTATCGGCAGCAATTTTGTTCGCCACATGCTTGATGCCGTCGATGGCTGCAGGATCGTCAATCTTGACCTGTTGACCTATGCCGGTAACCAGGAATCCCTGGCCGGCCTCGACGGTGAGCGATACATCTTCAGTCACGGAGACATTGTCGATTCCCAACTGGTCAGGTCACTGCTGGCCAGGCATCGACCTTCCGCCATCGTTCACTTTGCGGCCGAAAGCCATGTCGACCGGTCGATTGACGATCCGGGCGCGTTCATCAGGACCAACGTCAACGGCACCCAGGTCATGCTCGATGCCGCACTGGACTACTGGCGCGATGAAAGCAACCCGGATTTTCGCTTCATCCACGTCTCTACCGACGAGGTGTACGGAACACTCGGTCCGGACGAGGCGCCATTTGACGAAAATCACCGTTATGCGCCCAACTCGCCGTATGCGGCATCGAAGGCGGCCGCCGACCACCTGGCGCGCGCATGGCACCGGACCTATGGCCTGCCAGTAATCATCACCAACTGCTCGAACAATTACGGTCCTTGTCAGTTTCCGGAAAAATTGATTCCGCTGATGCTGATCAACGCGCTCGAAGGCGAGCGTCTGCCGGTCTACGGTGACGGCCAGCAACGCCGCGACTGGTTGTTCGTGCGAGACCACTGCCGCGCCATCGAGCAGGTCCTGGCGAAGGGCCGCCCGGGCCGGGTCTACAACATCGGCGGCGACGCCGAGATGAGCAATCTCGAGGTTGTCGGGTTGTTGTGTGATCTGCTGGATGAACGCGTGCCGGGTGACCGGCCTCGCCGCGAATTGCTGGAGTTTGTCGCCGACCGGCCTGGCCATGATCGCCGCTACGCGATCAATGCCACCCGCATTCACGAAGAACTCGGATGGCGCCCCGAGGTGGATTTCGCCGCAGGCCTGGCCGCCACGGTCGACTGGTACCTTGCCAATCGGGACTGGTGGCGAAGAATCCGGGATGGAAGCTACCGGTCGGAGCGGCTCGGCATGGGTCGGTCGGCGAGGGCGCTGCCATGAAGCGTTGCGGCATTATTCTCGCCGGCGGTGCCGGAACCCGCCTTTATCCGTTGACCCAGGTCATCAGCAAGCAGTTGTTGCCGGTCTATGACAAGCCGATGATCTACTATCCGCTGAGCACGCTGATGCAGGCGGGTATCCGTGAAATCATGCTGATTACCACGCCGCATGAACAATCGCTGTTCAAGAAGCTGCTCAACGACGGTCGTCAGTGGGGTATCGAGATCACCTACGCGATCCAGGAAGAGCCCCGCGGGCTGGCCGATGCCTTCATCATCGGCCGCGATTTCGTCAACGGTCGTCACTCCAGCCTGATACTTGGAGACAACATCTTCCATGGTGGCGGCATGCGTCAGCTCCTGTCCCGGGCGGTCGAGCGCGGGCACGGGGCGACAGTGTTCGGCTACTGGGTGTCCGATCCCGAGCGCTACGGCGTGGTGGAAATGGATCGCGACGGCAATGTCCTCTCCCTCGAGGAAAAGCCAACCCATCCCAAATCGAATTATGCGGTCACGGGCTTGTACTTTTATGACGAACGCGCCTGCGATTTCGCCGCCAGCCTGCGCCCGTCGGCCCGCGGAGAGCTCGAGATCACCGATCTGAACCGGCTCTATCTCAAGGCCGGCGATCTGACCGTCGAGAGCATGGGGCGTGGTTATGCCTGGCTCGATACCGGCACCCATGCATCACTGCAACAGGCCTCCAGCTACATCGAAACCCTGGAGTCGCGCCAGGGTCTGCGCGTAGCGTGTCCGGAGGAAATCGCCTTCCGGCAAGGCTGGATTGATGAAAAGACACTGCTCGAGCTTGCCGAGCCCCTCGTCTCAAGCGGCTATGGCGATTACCTGCGGATGGTGGTCAGGACCGGACGCAACCTGTGAAAGTGCTGGAAACCAGTCTGCCCGGTGTGCTGCGGGTCGAGCCAGCCGTCTTCGGCGACGAACGCGGCTGGTTTCTGGAAACCTGGCGCAACGAGCGCTACAGCGAACACGGTATCGGCCCCGATTTTGTCCAGGCCAACAGCTCGCAATCGGTCCGCGGCGTCCTGCGGGGATTGCACTACCAGTGGCCGGAGCCCCAGGGCAAGCTGGTCTGGGTATCCAGTGGCCGGGTCCTTGACGTGGCGGTGGACATTCGTCCCCACTCGCCATATTTCAAGCAGTGGGTCGCCTGTGAGCTGGACGCAACCGCGCATCACCAGCTCTGGATCCCGGAAGGCTTTGCCCATGGTTTCCTGGTCTTGAGCGAGCAGGCCACGTTTCACTACCTGTGTACCCGCCCTTATCGGGCCGAATGTGATGCCGCCATCGCCTGGAATGACCCGGACATCGGCATTGACTGGCCGACGGCTGCACCAGAACTTTCAGGCAAGGACGCCAACGCACCCGGGCTGTCGTCGGTGCCGCAAGCCAGGTTGCCACGATGAAGGTCCTGCTGACCGGGGCCGAAGGCCAGCTGGGACGGCATTTGCGGGCCTGTGTGCCGGACAACATCGAGCTTGTCACCAGCGCCCGGACCGGTGGCGATGCGCCCTGCAACCTGGCCGACCCGGCCGAGCTGGCCGGGTTGCTGGACGATGTTCAGCCCGACGTCATCATCAACGCGGCAGCCTGGACGGCGGTCGATGCGGCAGAAGATCACCCGCAAGCCGCCATGCGTCTGAATGGCGAGGTGCCGTCCGAGCTTGCCCGGTGGTGTGGTCGCCACGATGCAGCCCTGATAAGCTATTCGACGGATTATGTGTTCGGCGGGATGCCGGGACGGGCCTGGCGCGAAACGGACCCGGTGGCGCCAGAAAGCGTTTATGGCCGGACCAAGCTCGCTGGCGAGCAGGCGATACAGGCCGGATCCGCCCGCGCGATGATCGTGCGAACGGCCTGGGTCTACAGTGCCTGCGCAGGCAATTTTGTCAGCGCCATTGTCAGGAAAGCCGCGACAGGCGCGCCTCTGAAGGTGGTAGCGGACCAGGTCGGCTCGCCCACCTGGGCCGGGGATCTGGCTCGTGCGACCTGGGTCTTGCTGGAGCAGCGGCTCGGTCACCTTGATGGCCCTGAACTGGTTCATGTTGCCGGACGCGCTGCCGCCAGCTGGCATGAGCTGGCCGATTTTGCAGTTAAGATGGCAGCTGAAAGAAAGCTGATCGCCGCGGCGGTCCCGGTCGAACCGATTGGCTCCGACCAATGGCCGCAACAGGCCAGGCGACCGGCCTGGTCGGTGCTGGACTGTCAACGCTATGAATCCTGGACAGGTGAACAGATGATGGATGTGAAATCGGCCCTTGCCGCGTGTATCGAGCAATGGAGCCAGGCGCCATGCTGATACCCGTCGTTTTGTCGGGCGGCGCGGGGACCCGCTTGTGGCCCGTTTCACGCAAGGCCCATCCGAAGCCATTCATGCGCCTGGCCGATGGCAAGACCCTTGCCGAAAGCACCATCGAGCGAGCCGCAGGCGTTGCCAGCTCAGCCGTCACCCTGACCGTTACCGGTCGTGATTATTACTTCCTGACCCGTGATCTCTACACCCAAAGCGGCGTGGGCGGACAGCATCATTTTCTTCTCGAGCCGATTGGCCGCAATACCGCACCGGCGATTGCCGCCGCCGCGCTCTGGGCCCAGCATCACTATGGTGATGAAACCTGCCTGCTGGTCTTGCCGGCCGATCACCTGGTCCGCGATCGCAAGGCCTTCGACCAGGCGGTGGCAGAGGCGGCCGAGCTGGCCGCGGACGGCTGGTTGACCTGCCTGGGTGTTCAGCCCACGCATGCCGAAACTGGCTTCGGTTACATTCGTGCCGGCAAGACACTGGGCCAGCGCGGGCAGGTGATCGATGCCTTTGTCGAGAAACCCGACCAGGCAACCGCTCAGCGTTATTACGATTCGGGCCAGTACCTCTGGAACGGCGGCATGTTCTGCTTCAAGGTGGCCAGCATTCTCGCCGCCCTGGAGGAATTCGCTCCCGACATCCTGGCAGCGGTGAAGGACACCTGGCAGGCGTCTGAAACCGGCGACGAACCGGTCGAACTGGACTCGGAAGCTTTTTCCCACGTTCGGTCCGAGTCCATCGATTTCGCCGTGATGGAACGGGCGCAACGTCGGGCCGTCGTCCCGGTCGCTTGTGGCTGGAGCGATATCGGTTCCTGGCAGGCGATCAGCGACCTTTACGAGACCGACGCCCTCGGCAACCGCGTTCAGGGCGAAGGCGTACTGGTCGATGCCCGCAACACCTTCATCCAGGGTGGCAAGCGCCTGATTGCCGCCGTCGGTGTCGACAACCTGCTGATCATCGATACCGGCGACGCTGTCCTGGTCGCCAACCGCGACCGCGCCCAGGAAGTCAAGGCGGTGGTCGAGGAACTCACCCGCCAGGACCACGAGTCAGCGGTTTATCATCGCACCGTCCATCGCCCCTGGGGCAGTTATACCGTGCTCGAGGACGCCGAGGACTGCAAGGTCAAGCGCCTGGTGGTTCGACCGGGCGGTGTGCTCTCGCTGCAGCGCCATGAGCATCGTAGCGAGCACTGGACCGTCGTATCCGGTACCGCCACGGTTCGGGTCGGCGACGATGAATTTGAACTGGGCGCAAACCAGACTGTCGAGATTGCAGCCGGTAGCCTGCACCGACTGGAGAATCACGGCAAGGACAATGTACATATCATCGAAGTCCAGACCGGAACCTATTTCGGAGAGGACGATATCGAGCGACTGGAGGACATCTATGGACGGGTTTGACAGGCGCTGGATTCAACTCGGCCTGCTGGGGTTCGTGGTGCTTGCCCTGGCCGGCTGCGGCACGCTGGTCGAGCGCGACGCTACCGGCATGACTGAATACGAGCGGGAGGCATTGGAGTGGCGGGAACAACGTCATGCACGCCTGACCGAGCCCTTTGGCTGGCTCAGCCTCGTGGGCCTGGAATCTCTCACCGATGGCGAATGGCGAGTCGGCACGGCCCCCGACAATGATCTGACCGTCACCTCCGGACCCGAATACTGGGGCACAATGACGGTCGTGGGGAATCGTGCCTGGTTCGATGCTGATCCGGGCGCCGATATTCGTGTAGATGGTCATCGGATCGAGTCGGTGGAAATACGCGCCGACGGGCCCAGTGGTCCAACCCTCGTCGAGGCCGGTACCGTGCAACTGCAGTTGCTGGATCGTGGCGGCCAGCCAGTATTGCGGCTTCGCGACAGCCAGGCGCCCACGCGAGTCAATTTTGGCGGCCTGGACTACTTTCCATTCAATCCCGACTGGCGGGTCGAGGCCCGCTGGACGCCGCACCCCGAAGGGCGGACCCTGGTCATTGCCAACGTGCTCGGCGAGTTGATCAACGAACCCAACCCGGGCGCGGCGGAGTTCGAATTCGAGGGCAAAACGTTCGGACTGGAAGCCGTCGATAGCGGCGACCAGTTGTTCTTCATCCTTGCCGATCGCACCACCGGTCGCGAAACCTACGGCCTGGGCCGCTTCCTGTACAGCGACCTGCCACGAGACGGGCGGGTGATGCTGGACTTCAACCGCGCCTACAACCCGCCATGTGCCTTTACCGAGTATTCCACCTGCCCGCTGCCACCCCCGGAAAATCGTCTTGATGTCAGGGTCGAAGCGGGAGAATTGACCTACGCGGGCGACGAATGATGTCTACTGTCCGGTAAATTCCGGGGTTCGTTTTTCGAGAAAGGCGCTGGTGCCTTCCTGCATGTCCTGGGTGGCGCAGCACAGGGCAAATCGCGCGGTTTCCAGCGCAAGGCCGGCTTCAAGATTGATTTCAGCGCCTTGCAGGGTTGCCTGCAGGATCCCGCGAACCGCTTCCGGCGCCGCCTTGACCAGCGGTGTGGCCAGGTCCTTGACCGCCTGTTCGAGCTCCTCCGGTGCCACCACCCGGTTGACCAGACCCAGTTCATAGGCCCGATCGGCGCTGATGGGCTCACCGCCGAGTGTCATTTCCAGCGCGCGTGTTGTGCCCACCAGCCTGACCAGCCGCTGTGTGCCGCCGAAGCCCGGCATGATGCCGAGTTTGATTTCGGGCAGCCCGAGACGGGCATTGGCGCTGGCCACGCGCAAGTGGCAGGCCAGGGCCAGTTCCAGGCCGCCGCCCAGCGCGAAACCATTGATGGCGGCGATCACCGGTTTGTCCAGACTCTGGATCATGGTCATCAGGTTCTGGCCGAACTGCGAGAAGCTTCTCGCCTCGAGAGGGCTCTGCTCCTGAATTTCGGTGATGTCCGCCCCGGCAACGAAAGCCTTGTCGCCGGCGCCGGTCAGGACGATCACGCGGACCTTGTCGTCGCCGCTGGCATCGATGATCGCCCCGTACAGCTCCTGCAGGGTCTGGCGGTTCAGCGCGTTGAGCTTTGACGGACGCTTGACGGTAATGGTGTGAATACCGCCCCGGGTGACAACAGACAGGTTTTCAAATGACATTTTGGCGTACCGGTGAAAATCAGATCCGGGATTGTAGCCCACGCAGGATCAGCGCTGTCGCCAGCATCACCAATCCAAAGCCTCCGACCAGGAAAAGCACGGGTTGGGCGTACGGCAACAAGGGCGCAAGACCGCTCAGCGCCTGGTCGACACGTGTCACCAATTCCCCGCCAGCGCCCAGGAGTTCACTGGTCCCCACGCTGATTCCGGCCACGCCGGCCGGAATCAGGACAATGGCCGTGAGCAAGGTGACGATGATCGGCATGGCAGCTCTCCTCACTCGCTTGCCCAGGTTCAATCGCGTAGCTCGCGATCGATCCGGTACTCACTCGAGGTCAGCCAGGTTTCCATCCGCTGCAGTCGCGAATCGAGATCGCGAAAGCGCCGGTTCAGGCCGATGACGCTGTCGCTCGGTGAGCGACGGACCCCTTGCCAGAACTGTTCTTCATCGGCGTCCTTGTACAGGTTGCGGGGCCGCTTCGGAATCAGTATCCACAGCGCGATGTAGCCGATGACCATGACCGCGGTGAACGGGAAAGCCAGCAGAACGACAATGACCCGCAGTGCGGTGAGATTGAAGCCCAGCCAGTCGGCGATCCCGGCACAGACGCCGCCGAGCAGACCACGGTCCTTGTTGCGGTAAAGGCGATTGCGGCTGGCATGGTCGTGTTCAGTCGTCGTCATGTCCGGTTCCTCCAGTGCGGGTTGTCGGCATCCAGGATGCGTTCGAGGGTGTGGATGCGGTCTTCCATTCGTCGAGCGCTCTCGTGCAGGTCCTCCAGCAGCGCTTCATCCTTGCCGCTGATCTTGCGGCTGGCCGAGTTGCGGGTCGCGTAGTGCAGGATCAGCCAGATCGGCGCCACGATGACCAGGAAGACCACCAGCAGTGAAAACATCATGCCCATAGCGCCTCCCAATGTGTTCATGAGGTTGATGGTGAACGGATCCATGTCACTGACCCTTGCGTGATTTCATCTCGGCCAGTTCGGCCTCGACACGCTCATCCCGTTCCAGGTTGCGGAACTCCGCTTCCAGGCCCTGGCCCTTGCGGCCCATGTCCAGGGCTTCGGCTTCGGACTCGATATGTTCGATGCGCTGCTCGGCGCTGTCGAAGCGATTCAGCATCTCGTCGATCTTGTCGTTGTACAGATGCTTGCGGGTCTTGAGCTGATGGCTGGCGGAACGATGGCGCATGACCAGCGCTCGCTGGCGGTTACGGGCGTCGGTCAGCTTGGCTTGCAGCTTGCCGATATCACTGTCGTACTTGCCGAGCTGATCCTCGTACTGGCTGAGTTCGTCCTTCAGGTAACCGATACGGTCACCAAGCGCAGTCTTCTCGGCCAACGCGGCGCGTGCCAGGTCCTCGCGGTCCTTTTCAAGCGCGAGTTCGGCCTTGCGGCTCCAGTCGAGCTGCTGCTCTTCCAGTCGTTTCAGCAGGCGTGTGCGTTCCTTCTTTTCGGCAATGCACTTGGCCGTGGCGGATCGGACCTCGACCAGGGTGTCTTCCATCTCCTGGATCATCAGCCTGATCATCTTCTCGGGATCTTCAGCCTTTTCCAGCGCTGCATTCAGGTTGGCGTTGATGATGTCGCCCATACGCGAAAAAATACCCATGTCTCTATGCTCCTGTGTTTAGGGTTTGGACCTTTTCAGCGTCTATAATGCAATTTATGTACCAAAAACATAAAAGCTTTAGAAACAGGAATGTATGTATGGCTATTGATTGTTGATAGGTGAAAAAAACCATCTTAAGCATAATTTTACCAAGCCGGGTTCAGCAGAAGGCCTCTTTCGGGGTGCCCGATGAGCGGGTGTCGCCGGAAAGGGGAACCCGCCGCAGAATTGCAGGTCCATCAGATGC
>JBLRWT010000008.1:0-19805 GCA_047921095.1 Wenzhouxiangella sp.
CATCCGGCTCCGGACCCACCCCCCGGTGCAGCGTCTTGGCTTCGGCCGCACTCAACCAGGCCGTACCCAGCGCGCCTGCAAGCAAGCTCAAGGCAAGGAACCACGAAAATTGGTGCTTCATGAACAGTTGATACATGCTGATGAATTCTGTCTTGGGTGTTGTTATTGGCAACTGGTGCTTTTGAGCAACGATACAGCCTTGCGTTCACTAAAATCGAGGAAAAGACTTTCACCTCTCCCCCTATAATTGCCATTCTTCTCATCAAGGCTCATCAAACGTGACTCCAGACCAACCAATCACCGACAAGCGCGATCTCGTGGCCTGGCTGGCGTCGGGGTCGCGGCCGAAGTCCGAGTGGCGCATGGGCACCGAGCATGAGAAGTTCGGATTTTGTGTCGACACCCTGCAGCCTTTGCCCTATGCGGGCGAGCGCAGTGTCGCTGCCGTGCTCGAGGGCATGGCGTCACGATTCGGCTGGGAGCGGGTACTTGAGGACGGCGCGCTGATCGCGCTCAGGAAACAAGGCTGCTCGATCACCCTGGAGCCCGGTGGTCAACTGGAACTCTCTGGCGGGCTGCTCGACAACCTGCACCAGACCTGCAACGAGGTCAACGGCCATCTGGCCGAGGTCCGCGCTGTCGCCGAGCCTCTTGGCGTCGGATTTCTCGGCATGGGATTTCACCCCACCGCGCGGCGCGAGGACATCGACTGGATGCCCAAGGCGCGCTACGTCATCATGCGCAACTACATGCCCAAAGTGGGCACGATGGGCCACGACATGATGAAGCGGACCTGCACGGTGCAGGTCAACCTGGACTTTTCCAGCGAGGCGGACATGGTGGCCAAGTTCCGCGCTTCGCTGGCGCTGCAACCGATCGCCACTGCGCTGTTCGCCAACTCACCGTTTGTCGAAGGCAAGCCCAGCGGCTTTCTGAGCTATCGCAGCCAGGTCTGGACCGATACCGACCCGGATCGCACCGGGATGCTCCCCTGGGTGTTCGAATCGGGCATGGGCTTTGAGCGCTATGTGGATTGGTTGCTGGATGTGCCGATGTATTTTGTCCGTCGCAACGGCCGTTATGTCGATGCTTCCGGTCGCTCTTTTCGGGATTTCATGGCCGGCAAGCTGCCCGGCCTCGAAGGTGACTATCCACGACTGGAAGACTGGGAAGACCACATGACCACGGCCTTTCCCGAGGTGCGGCTGAAGCGCTTTCTGGAGATGCGCGGCGCCGACGGCGGCCCATGGCGAAGGCTATGCGCCTTGCCGGCCTTCTGGGTTGGCCTGTTGTATGAGGCCGACAACGTCTCCGCCTGCCTGGAACTGACCAGGAACTGGACCCTGGAAGAGCGGCAGAAGCTGCGCGAAGACGTAGCCAGGATCGGGCTGAAGGCAAAAATTCGCGGTCGGACCGTCCGCGACATCGCGCGGGAACTCCTGGTCATGGCCCGCCGTGGCCTGGCCAATCGCGAGCGCTTCAACGCCGCCGGCGATCACGAAGCCAGTTTTCTCAACCCCCTGGAAGAAACCGTCGACCGCGGCACCACGCCGGCCGAGGTGCGTCTGGCTGCTTACGAGAGCCGCTGGAAAGGGGATGTGACGCAGATTTTTCGGGAGTTTGCTTATTAGGGGGAAAGGCGCAAAGGTGAAAGGTAAAAGGGGGCAGACTTACCTTTCACCTTTCACCTTTGGCTCCTCCGCAGAATTTGTGGGTAAATCTGCGCTGACTTCCCCCTTGAACCGACAGTTTTGGTGAACCTTGGCAGCCTGAAAAAAGTGCATCCCGGCTACTTCTCTGAGAAGATGGAATTGTCAAGAAACCATAATCAAGGGGAGAGCCGGGATGCAGCTCAAGACTATCCTGAATCGGGTCCAGAAATTCAAGTCTTTTGTGTATTCGAGGGTGCAGTGGGCGGGCTGTGAAGAGGAGCCGGCGCTGGAAGTCGAGGTGGTTGAAAGGGCCAATGGACAAGCGCGGTGTTCGTGTTGCGGCCGCCGACGGCCGGGCTACGACAGGCTTCCGACCCGGCGCTTTGAGTTTGTGCCGCTGTGGGGCATCAAGGTTTTTCTGATCTATGCCCCGCGCCGGGTCAGTTGCCCCGACTGTGGCGTTCGGGTCGAGCACCTGCCCTGGGCCGCGGGCAAACACCACCTGACCCAAGCTTATGCCTGGTTTCTGGCCCGCTGGGCAAGGCGGCTGTCTTGGAAGGAGGTGGCCGAGGTATTTCGGGTCTCCTGGGATAGCGTGTTTCGATCGGTGGAGATGGCGGTCGAATGGGGACGCGCCCATCAGGACTTGAGCGGCATCGAGTCGATCGGGATTGATGAAATCGCCTGGAAGAGCGGCCACAAGTACCTGACGCTGGTTTATCAGATCGACAGTCACTGCAAACGGCTGATCTGGATCGGCAGCGAGCGCCGCGCGAAAACCCTGCTCCGGTTTTTTCGTTGGTTCGGCAAGGAGAGAAGCCAACAATTGAAGTACATCTGCTCGGACATGTGGAAACCGTACCTGAAAGTCATTGTCAAGAAGGCCAGCCAGTCGCTGAACATTCTCGACCGCTTCCATATCATGGTTCATTTTGGCAAGGCGCTTGACCAAGTGCGTGCCGGAGAAGCCCGCCAGATGAAAGCCGACGGCTACGAACCTCTGCTGACCAAGAGCCGCTGGCTACTGCTCAAGCGCCCGGAAAATCTAACCGACAAGCAGGATGTCCGGCTACGGCAACTGCTCCAGTACAACCTCCGGTCGGTCCGAGCCTATTTGCTAAAAGAAGAGTTCCAGATGTTCTGGAAATATGCCTCGCCATACTGGGCTGGCAAATTCCTGGACAAGTGGTGCACCAAAACCATGCGTTCAAAGATTGAGCCTATGAAGAAGGTGGCCAAAATGCTGCGTCGGCATCGGTCGCTCCTGCTCAACTGGTTCCGGGCCAAAGGCCAGCTCTCCAGCGGCGTTGTGGAGGGCTTTAATACCAAGGCAAAACTGACGTCTAGAAAATCCTTCGGATTTCGGACCTATCGCGGCGCCGAGATCGCCTTGTATCATACGCTTGGCGCTCTACCCGAGCCAAAATTTACCCACAGATTCTGCTGACGAGCCAAAAATTTAATAAACCCTTAGCGTCTTAGCCCAGGCAACGGAGGACGGGCGGTTTGCGCTCGAGCGCAAGAAGCACGGCCGTAGTGCCGTAGGGCGTGTCTTTGCGTTTCAAAGGTTTTGTTTTTTTTAGCTCTAAAACAACAAGTTAAGAATTTATTTGATGCGAGGTCACAGCGAAAAGTTTTCCCAGCTTCGCAAATTAGCCGCGCAAAAAGGCCCGGTAGTCTTCCAGTGCGTCGGCCAGGGCGGCCTGATAAAACCGTGCGCCATGTGCCCGGCTTGCCAGGCCCGACTCGGAACCGATTCGGCCGTCGGCAAAGGACTGTCGATAGTGGCGAGCATCCCGGATCGAGCCATTGACGGCCCGGGCTGGCTGAAGATCAACATGCCTTTCCTCATTCGGCCAGGCGTGCCAGGTCAGCGAGATTTCCGACGGCGTCGCGTGCGAACCCTCGGCCTCGCCGTACAGTTCCTGGCTCAGCGCCTTCACTCTGGACCCGGCAAACCAATTGGCCAACTTCAGGTTCAGACCACTTTCGCGCCCGGCCAGGCTGGCGTCGGCCCAGATCTCGGCAAATGCGGCATGGACCGTGGCGATATTTCCGCCATGGCCGTTGAAGAAATAGAAATGGCGAAAGCCCTGCACTGCCAACGAACCAACGACGTCACGAATTAGAGCTATCAGGGTCGATGGCCGCAGGGTAATCGAGCCCGGGAAGGCCAGGTGATGCTGGGCCATGCCGATGCTGATGGTGGGTGCGACCAGGATGCCTTCCTCGGCCAGCCCAGCGGCAACGGTCTCCGGACAAATGGCATCGGTACCGATCAGGCCAGTCGGACCATGCTGCTCGGTCGAACCAATCGGGATCACGATGCCCTGGCTTTGCTCGAGATAGGCTTCCACCTCGGGCCAGGTGGTCAGTTGCAGTTTCAAGCGCTCACCTTGGGTCGCAGCGGTAAAACTGCGCCTCTCCGACGCCGAACTCGGCCGCCTCGGGATCCTGGTTGACCAGGTGCAACGCCTGCTCGTCGAGCTGGGCGATTGTCCAGGTGTCGACCCGTGCGCCGGTCTGCACGTACAACTCGTCGCCCTCGCGCTCCCAGGTGGTTCCTTCACTCACTTCGACCCACTCGCCTCCAGCTTTGATTTTCGTCGGGTTGCTGCCGTCTTCGGCATAGATCACCCGCATTTCATCACAATTGTCCGGATCGTTCGACCACTCGCCGATCAATTCGGCGCCAAAGACCGCCACTGACGCCAGCGTTATGGCGCTTATTATCGGAATTGCGAACCCAAACCGACTTGTCTTGCTCATATTCAACGCTCCATTATGTCAATCAAGTCAACTTTCGACCGCTTCCAGACGATCATGTTGCACGAGTCATCGTGACGCTACCGGTCCCGACCTGCCTAACGAATCTTCTCCAGCAGGTATTGGCGTCGGGCCAGACGGGCCCAAAGACTCCCGCTGGCAAACCAGCAAACGTAGATCGATTCCTGAACCATTGCCACCAGGTTGCGCCAGCCCGGCACCAATGCCGGTTCAGCCGCCACCAGGGCCGGGTTGAGGCCCAGCTGACGGGAAAACAGCTTGAGCCTGCCCAGGTGATAACGGCTAGAGAGAAGAAAAATCTGCTCATCGGTGGAGATCAGATCGCGCGCATGGCGCAGATTCTCCAGGCTGTCGGTTGAATCCTCTTCGAGTTGGATCCGCGCCGGATCGACATCGGCATTGGCCAACAACCAGTCGCGGCCGGCCCCGGCTTCGGAGGGTTGACCACCCCCGAGCAGGATGATTCGAAGCTGGGGCCTGCTTTCCAGGAGTTTCGCTGCGCGGGCCAGGCGCCGAACATAATCGTCGGATGGCCGGTTGTCGACCAGCCGGTGGCCACACACGAGGACGACGCCCGATATCGGCGGATGGACGCGAATCAAGGCCCAACGCCAGACCCACAACCAGGACAGGATCAGGCTCACTCCACCAGTCAAAACCAACAGGACCAGGCTGGCTCCCATGCTCTCCAGCACGGCCGGGTCGGAGAGAGAACGAGAATGATCGGGCTTATTCACAATTCATTGTGACGGTTTGAAACGCGCCCTCTATAATAGATCACCACGAACAAACGCTCATCCTATCCCATCCCCGGTAAAACCCGAGGCTTTGATTTCGGCCGGCTTCAGGCAGGTACCACGTAGATGTCTTTCTTGCACGTAAGCTCAATGACCCTGTCCTGCGCGGCGGGCCGAGGCCTGACCGAGGTTCGCAGCGCGCTTGAACAGGCCCGATCCGGCCTGCGCAGCAACGATTTTCCTGACTGCAGCTTGAAGACCTGGATTGGCCGGGTCGACGGCGTTGAGGACGTCAACCTCCAGGACCAGAGCGGCGACGGCCTTGATGATTACAATTGTCGCAACAACCGCCTGGCCTTGCTGGGCCTGGAACAGGACGGCTTCGTTGCCAGTGTCGACAGGCTCAAGCAACGCTATCGGCCCGAGCGCATTGCCTGCGTGATCGGCACCAGCACGGCGGGCATCGGCTCGACCGAAACCGCCTACCGCGAACTTGGCGCGCCCGGGCCCGATGGGCGCGAGCGGTTCGCCAGCCAGTACCTGCTGCCCCGGGTCCATACCCCGCATACTTCGAGCGCTTTCACGGCTCGGGTGCTCGGCCTGAAAGGTCCGATCATCACGGTTTCCACCGCCTGCTCGTCCAGCGCCAAGGTGTTTGCCAGCGCCGCCCGGCTGATTGCGGGTGGGCTGGCCGATGCGGCTGTGGTCGGCGGTGTCGACAGTCTTTGTCTGTCCGTGCTGTACGGTTTTCATTCTCTCGAACTGGTTTCCGAGAAGCCATGTCGGCCATTTGATCGGGCCCGAAACGGGCTGAGCCTGGGTGAGGCCGCCGGATTCGCCATTGTCGAGAAGGCGCCGGAACAATCGATCGGCCGCATTCTGGGCTGGGGCGAAAGTTCGGACGCCCATCACATGGCCTCGCCCCACCCGGAAGGGGCGGGCGCCAGTGCGGCCATGTCAAAGGCCCTCTCCAGCGCTGGCCTGGATGCCTCGGAGGTCGGATATATCAACTGCCACGGAACGGCCACGCCGATGAACGACGCGGTTGAGGCGCGGGCCATCCGGCAAGTATTTGCATCACCACCGCCAGCAGCATCGACCAAGGGCTGGACCGGCCATACTCTCGGGGCGGCCGGCATCACCGAAGCGGTGTTCAGCCTGCTGGCCCTGGCCGACGGGCGCCTGCCGGCTGGGTTGAATCTTGACGACCCGGAAGATGACTTCATCCTGATGGCCCCGCGCACTCAACGCGTCGATGTTGTCTTGAGCAATTCGTTCGGCTTTGGCGGCAGCAATTGCAGCCTGGTGCTGGGCTCAGACCGATGAGCATTGACTTCGATATTGTCGGCGCAGGCATCGACAGCCCGGGCCTGCCCGACTGGCCGAGCCTGATCGAGGCGTTTGCCGGTACCGAACTGGACGACCGCCGGGCTGCCTCCTCAACCCTGCTGTCGCCGCGTGAACGGCGCCGGGCGCCGGCCACGGTCAATCTCAGTTTTGCCGCAGCCGAACAGGCCTGCGCCATGGCGGGGATTGCGCCTGGCGAACCAGTCGCCGTGTTCAGCTCCGGCATGGGTGATCTGGATATCACCGACTATATGTGCCGCCTTCTGGCCGAGGAACCGGCTTTACTCTCGCCCACCCGCTTCCACAACTCGGTTCATAACGCGGCATCGGGTTATTGGTCGATTGGCGCTAACGCCACCGGCGATGTCACCGCAATATCCGGTTGGCGCGACAGTGCTTCGGCAGGCCTGCTCGAGGCACTGGCCCGATTGGGCAGTGACGGTGGCCCGGTCCTGCTGGTGGTCTACGATGACAAGGCCGTCGGCCCGATGCGCGATCTCTGGCCAAGCGAGCATCCATTCAGTGCAGCCCTCGTCCTGGTCCCGGCCGGTCATGCAAATCCGCTTGCCAGGCTCAGCGCGGAGACGACCCTCCTCGGTGCTGGGGATGCATCGCTGCCGCCCGCGCTGGAGGCCCGCCGACACGACAACCCCGCGGCTCGGATCCTGCCCTTGCTTGGGCTGATCTGTGGCCACATCAAAGAGTCTGCGGCGCTGACAGTCGAGCAGGGAACAGGCTTGATCGTGCGAAATCGTCCAGCATGAAAAGCTGCGCCGTCATCCCGGCCCGCAACGAGGCACGCACGATTCGTGCTGTCGCCGAAGCTGCCCTGAGTCATGTCGATCAGGTCATCGTGGTTGATGATGGCTCGACCGATGAAACGCTGGAATGCCTGGCTGGACTGGATTTGAAGATCATCAGGCGCGACCAATGCGGCGGCAAGGCGGCGGCCCTGGCCGATGGGTTCGCCCTGGCGCTGGCCTCTGGATGCGACTGGATCGTGACCCTGGACGGTGATGGCCAGCATGACCCTGCCGATATTCCGCGCCTTCTCGACGCAGCCCATGCATGGCCGGATCACCTGGTCATCGGAGCACGGGTGCGTCAGCGGCACCGCCAGCCCGGTTTGCGCAAGTTCGCAAACCAGTTCGCCGACTTCTGGATTTCCTGGGCCAGCGGCCAGCGTGTTCCCGACAGCCAGACCGGCTTCCGGGTTTATCCGCGCAAGTTACTCGAAACCGTGCGCCCATCAACACAGCGCAAGCACGGCTTCGTCTTCGAAACGGCGATGTTGATCGACGGGGCACGCGCAGGCCATCCGTGTATCGCCGTACCCATCGACAGCGTGTACCACGCCGGCGCTCGCCCAAGCTATTTCAAGCCCGGCCGGGATGTCTGGGAAATCTTCTGCTTCATCTGGTGGCGAATATTGCTGCGGGCCCTCTATCTTCCGGGGCTGTGGCGCATGCTGACCCGACCGGCCCGGTATCACGACGAACCGTGAACAGCGCCTATACATCATGTCAATAGAATGCCCGTCAGGCCAATGAAGACTGAAACCGAAGCGAACATGAATCCTGACGTCGTCATCCTGGGCGGAGGCCTGGCCGGTCTGACCCTGGCCTTGCAGCTTCGGCAGCAGACTCCGAACGCCAGCATCACCATTTTTGAGCGACGCCGTCACCCCGTACCCGAAGGTGCCCACAAAGTGGGTGAATCAACCGTCGAGATCGGCGCCCATTACCTGTCCGAGGTCCTGGACCTGAAAGACCACCTCGAGGGTTGCCACCTGCGCAAATATGGCCTGCGCCTGTTCTTCGAGGCTGGTCGGGCAGATGACTTGTCGGAGGCCGCCGAAGTGGGCGCCAGCCACGTGCTGAGCTTGCCGACCTACCAGGTCGATCGCGGTGTGCTGGAAAACCACCTCGTCGAACGGGTGCGCGCCGAAGGTATCACGCTGGTCGGTGGCGCCCGCATTCTGGACATTGAACTCAGTGACAACGACGGGCTGCACCAGGTCAGTTTTGCCGATGAGGATCAACAAACCCGGTCAGTCAAGGCGCGCTGGGTTGTTGACGCCATGAGCCGCGGCAGCATCATCAAACGGCGGCTGGGCCTGGCCGAGAACAATGGCCACAGCGGCAGCTCGGTCTGGTTCCGGATCGCCGACCGGATTGACATCAGTCAGTGGAGCTCCAACCAGCCCTGGCAGGACCGCTGCAATCAAATGCCGCGCTGGATGTCGACCAATCACCTGATGGGGCCCGGTTACTGGGTGTGGTTGATTCCGCTGGCCTCCGGTTCGACCAGCATCGGCATCGTGTTCGATAACGACATGCACGATCTTGACCGGATGAAAACCTGGGAAGGTACCCTGGCCTGGCTGGAGGAACACCAGCCACGCTGTCGACAGGCCATCGACGAATCGAATGGCCAACTGCAGGACTTTCTCTACCTGCGCAATTTCTCGCACGGCTGCAGCCAGGTATTTTCCGGCAAGCGCTGGGCGCTGACGGGTGAGGCGGGTGTGTTTCTTGATCCGTTCTACTCGCCCGGCACGGACTTCATCGCGATCAGCAACACCTACATCAGCGACCTGATTCAGCGCGACCTTGCCGGCCAGCCCGTTGCCCGACGCGCCCGGCTCTACCAGCGCAATTACCTTGCTTTTTACCGCTCATCGCTGAACCTGTATCGCGACCAGTACCCGCTGTTTGGTCATGCCCGCGCGATGAGTACCAAGACCATCTGGGACTACGCCTATTACTGGTCGGTGCTGGCTGTCTTTTTCTTCGGTCGCCGCCTGACCGACATGGCGTTCCTGAGTCGTCACAGCGGGATGTTCGAGGAGTTGAGTCAGCTCAATGAACAACTCCAGGTCATGTTCCGTCGATGGGCCATTGACGAGACCCAGATTGAAACAGCCGGCCTGTTCGTCAATCAGTCCAACCTGCCCCTGCTGGTCCGTCTGAACCGTGAACTGACCCTGGTGGAGGAGGAAGATGCCACCGCCCTTGATCAGCGCATGATAGCCAACGGGCGCATGCTGCGGAGCCTGGCGGCTGAATTGCGCGAACTGGTACCGCCGAATGTCGCCGCCGGTGTCACTCTGCACGGCGATTCAGACCCGGCCAACCGGTTGCTGGCCGGATTGCCGGATCGCTTTGTCAGCCGGCAGCCAGACTAAATCTGGTCAGCCGACGGTAACCGCTTCGACTTCCAGAAGCAGATCAGACCGGCAGATATCCCCACGTAGACCGACCATCGGGCTGTCGGGCCATTGCCGTTTGAGGCGTTCATGGACGGCCGGCCAGTGCTCGGCATGCCGCACATAGACGCGCACCAGACTCTCCGGCCCGAACGAGGCCAGCCCGGCACGCCCAAGGCAACGAACGCTTTCTTCCAGCAACGCGTTCATGTTGGTCACGATTTCGTCGACCTGTCCTTCGAGATTGCCATCATGCGTGGTTTCGTGCCCCACGACGCTGGCGGTACCGGAAATCATCAGCAGAGCACGACCGTCGGGCTGTGGCATTGCCGTGGCGCGAGCAAATGACGGGCTGCGCGGGCCGTAGATTCGCGGGTAACGGAATGCGCTGAGCTGGCGCGGATTCTCGATATTGATTCCGGCTGTCGGCGCGGCCAGCACGAGGACGCGCATCACGGGATCCTCGCCGCCAATGGCGGTTCCGGCGCAAAGATCGGCGCCGGTCAGCCCCGCCGCCTCCAGCGCCCTGGCCCGGCCGAGACAGAAACGTCGGTAGCGCTCGGCGTCGCCTTCGCCCAGGTTGATCGATGGCATGAAATTCCAGGCACGTAACAACTTTGGGCACCCTCGGTGGTCCGCCATGGCAAGCAGGTTGTGATAAGCCTCCTCGGCGGCCACGGCCGGATCAAAGCGCTTGTTATCGGGTTGCTCCCAGGCCATGAACAGCAGGTCACCAGCCTGATGCCAGCGCACATCGCCTGCATGGCCGACCTGGACAATGTCGTCGACCTCCCAGCATTCCTCACGCAAGTCGCCGCCAAGAACCGTCAGGCCGGTCTGAAAAGCGCCCGGCCCGATGATGTCGAATCCAAAGCGTAGCAGCGCCTTGGCAGCCTTGGGCTCGCACGGCACCACCCGCAAGGCCGGCGCCTGCGGATGCTGCGACAGACCGGCCTTAAAGGCCACGGTCAAGCACCGTCCGGGCATTGAGTCTGCGCTGACGCCGGGCGCGGAGCGTGGCTCGCAGATCAATCAGGCTTACGGTGGAATGGCCGGCCCGAGCCACCAGGGCAGCGACCGTGGTGCCGCTGGGCCCACCACCAATGACGGCAAGATCAACCTCCTTGGGCAAGGTATTCGGGCTGGTGGCGGGCAAAGACAGGGTCATATCCGTAGGCAGGCGTACTAGAGCTTATATTATAATGCCTTAATGGCGCAGGTCAGTGGCACACGAATCCGCAGACTGACGTAGTAATGGACTGTCGGCTCCCACATCGGCGCACAAGCCGGGAACACGAACCCCCTCTGGCCGAAAAATGCGGATCAATGGGACGGTCAATGATGGCCGCCGCCGATGTGGTGCAGCAGTCCGACAAGCGAATTGTCCGGCTGGGCCACAAGTCCCTCGAACAAGCTTGACGATTCCCTGGAGGAACGAGCATGAGTGCAGAGCAGACGCCCAATGAGCGTAGGCTGGCTGAACTGGTCATCGAGTCATTGAATCTCGAGGACCTGGAGCCACAGGATATTGACCCGGAAAAGCCCCTGTTTGGCGGGGAGTACGGACTTGACTCGATTGATGCGCTGGAGCTGGCCCTGGCCATCTCGAAAACCTATGGCGTGCAATTGAAGGCTGATGACGAAAAGAACCGTCATGTCTTTGCCAACTTGCGCAAGCTCAACGCCCACATCGAATCACTTCGCTAGCTTGATTGTCGTGACCCGTGCCAGCATTCCGCCGCCTCGACCCGTCGCCTTGCGGCTGCTGGCCCTGGTCAGCTACCCGCTGCTGATCCTGGTCGCCTTGTGGTCGCAGCAGCCCGAACTGCGCGCGCTGGGGCTGCCGCTGCTGGCTGTGGCGCTGGTCGGCCCGTGGCCTGCAGCGACAGCCGGGTGGGCCATTCTGCTCGCCAGTCTGCTGCTCGCAGCCGCGGTACTCGCGCTGCCGGCACTTGCGCTTTGGCCTCCCGCCCTGGTCTGCCTTGCTGTCGCTGCCTGGTTCGCACACTCATTGCATGGCAACAGCCGACCGGTCATCGAACGCTTTGCCGCCGTGGTGCACGAGGATCAGGGACGCGAAATGCCGACCGAGTCCCTGGCCTGGATGCGCGGATGGACGCTTGGCTGGGCCATCCTGCTCACTGTCCTTGGTACGGTCGCGCTGATCCTGGCAATCACCCATCTGACTACCCTCTGGCTGATCTGGATCATGGGCGTGATGCCGCTGATGGGGTTTGCCACCCTGGGGCTCGAACACACGCTTCGGCGGCGCCGGTTTCCCGACCAGGAGCACTGGCCCCTGGGCCGTTTTCTGATAACGCTGTTCAGAATTCCACCGAACCGGATCGTCCGATGACCCAGTTGCCGCTGATGAATCGGGAGCTGGGGGAGGTACTTGCCTGGCACCAGAACGAACATGTCACTGCAGGGCGGTTTGTGCACCAGGCTCATTGTCTGGCCCGGCGGCTGCCTGCTGGTGGACATACCATCAACCTTTGCCACGACCGCTATATCTTCAGCCTTGCATTTGCCGCCGCCATCATCGCGCGTAGCACCACCCTGTTGCCGGCCAACCGACTGCCCGCCACCGTCGATGAATTGCTTGAACGTTTTCCGGACAGCGTGGTGATCCGCGACCGGCCGATCGAAGGGATGGACCATCCCTGCCTGGACCCGACCGCCCTGCGCTACAGTGACGGTCAGGCTGACGTGGTGCCTCTGATCGACGCTGATCTGCTGGCCGCCATCGTGTTTACATCCGGCACCAGCGGTCCCGGTTCGAGCATCCTCAAGCCCTGGTATACGCTGTATTTCAGCAGCCTGATCAACGCCGTTGAATACGGCCCGACCGAAACGCTGACCCACGCGGTGGCCACGGTTCCGCCGCAGCACATGTGGGGGCTTGAGACCTCCGTCCTGCTGCCCTGGTTCAGCCCCCTGTGCATGGCCAGCGGACAGCCATTCTTTGCCGTTGATATCATCGATCAACTACGGGCGCTACCTGAACCGCGGGCATTGTTCAGCGCTCCGGTCCATCTGCGCACCCTTGCCGAATGCGGCCAGCCACTGGAGTCGGTGGCCCGTATCTATTCAGCCACGGCACCGCTGAGCGTGGCGCTGGCGCGTGAACTGGAGTCCCGCACGGGCGCTCGGGTGACCGAGGTCTATGGCTGCTCCGAAGCGGGCTGTCTCGCCTGGCGCGAACCAGCGCACGGTGAGCGCTGGCAGCCATTCCAGGCCTTCTCCTTTGAACGTGTCAATGGCACATACCAGGTTGATGCCGGCCATCTGACAGGCCCCGTTCCCCTGCTTGACCATCTGCAGGTCGATCAGGATGGTCTTTTTCGCCTCGCCGGACGTCACGGCGACCTGGTCAATATCGCGGGCAAGCGAGCTTCACTGTGCGAACTGACGGAGCGCTTGCTTGCGATTGACGGGGTGGTCGACGGCGTCATTTTTCAACCGCCTGAACGGGCCGACGGGCCGGTCGGGCGCCTGGCCGCGCTCGTTGTCGCCCCGAATCTCAGCATGAGCGAATTACGTCGGGAACTGGCCCGGCATCTCGATCCAGCCTTCATGCCGCGTCCCCTGCGCCTGGTCGAATACCTGCCCCGTGCCGAGAACGGCAAGCTGCCGCGCCAAACCCTGGACCGCTTTTTCCAACAGGTCTGTGAGCAAACCGCATGAGCGTGGCGACGGTGAGCCTGACCGTGCCGGCCAGTCATCCGGCTCTGCCAGGCCATTTTCCGGCCAAGCCCATCGTGCCGGGTGTCGTCTTGCTCGGCCTGGTCCACAGCCTTGCCTGCGAGCAAATCGGCTTCTCGCCGGGCGCCACTAGCTGGCGCCGAATCAAGTTCCTGCAGCCCGTGCTACCCGAACAGCCGGTGGTCCTTGAGCTGGACGGAAACTCGGATCAGTTTTCTTTCATTATCATGACCACCAGCGGCGGGCTCGTTGCTCGTGGAAAGTGCCAGCATGTCCAGCTGGCGTGAGCGCCCGGAAGGCGGCAACCTGTTCTGGCTGGTCCTCATTCGATGGTTGATCCTCAAGGTGGGACGCGGCTTCGCCCAGGTTGCGATGGTCCCGACCACGCTGTACTTCTTCCTGGTTCGCGGCGCCGAGCGTCGCGCCTCCCGAGTCTGGCTGGCGCGGATCGGGGCGCCGCGCCGCGGCACTCTGGGCGTATTGATCCACATCTATACCTTCGCCATGACCATCGTCGACCGGGTGTTGCTGCTGGCTGGGCGGGACGCGGAGCTGGACGTTCGGGCCGAGGGTATCGAGGAACTGACCTCAGCGCTCCGCGAGGGCCATGGCTGCCTCCTGCTGGGGTCGCACCTGGGCAGCTTCGAAGCTATTCGGGTCTTCAGTCGCCAGGCGCCTCCCGAGTGTCGGCATCTCAGGGTGGTCATGGACCAGCAGCAGAACTCGTTGGTGACTCACCTGCTTGAAGAGGTCAACCCGGAGATCCGCAATACCGTGATCGATGCCCGCCTGCCCGGTACCCAGATCGTGCTGGAGGCCTCCGAGGTCATGGCCAAAGGCGGCATGGTGGCCATGCTGGCCGACCGGATATTCCGCAACGAAACGGCAATCGAGGTGCCGTTTGTCGGCGGTTGGGCGCGGCTGCCGGTCGCCCCGCTGGCGATTGCTTCTGCCCTGCAGGCACCCGTATTCATGGTGTTCGGACTTTACGAAGGCAAGCGACGTTATCGCCTGATCTTTGAGCGGCTCGAGCGGCCGGGCTCGCTGTCGACCAATCGCCGTGAAAAACGTGCACAATTGAACCAATCGGTCGCTTGCTATGCCCAACGACTAGAATATTACGCACGTCTCTATCCCTATAACTGGTTCAATTTCTATGACTTCTGGATTCCTGATCGGTCTGCTGATGATCAGTCAGACCGCGGTGAACGACCCGGCCACGCCTGAGCTGGACGCGCTCGATTTGCATGCACTGATCGCTCAATTGGCGATTCCAGCCGAACAGGAGCTGTCTTTCACCGAAACTCGCCAGTCCGGGCTTTTGACCGCCCCGCTCGAAGTCAGAGGGTTACTGCACCGAGACGTCAACGGACGCTTGATTCGTGAGACTCATGCACCGCGCCGAGAAACACAGATACTGGCTGCCGACTACGTCGAGATTCGCAATGAAAGGGGTCACCGCCAGCGCTTTTCCCTGCATCGGGCTCCCGAACTCGGGGCGCTGCGCCAGGCCCTGAACGCGATCCTCGAAGGCGACCCCGAAACCCTGCTCGAGCACTTCCACTCCGAGCTCAATGACCACGGAGACCGCTGGACCCTGAGCCTGCAACCGCGCGCCGAAGGGTTATCCAGCCGCGTTGTGTCGCTTGAGCTGGAAGGTTCTGGTCACCTCCTCCAAGGCCTGCAAATGACCCTCGATGACGGCGAGGTTATCCAGACCCGGTTTGACAGCGCGCCGTGACGAAGCTGTGGCGCCCGTTACTGGCACTGAGCGTGCTGGTCTTTCTCGGGTTGTATGCCAGTCGACACCTGGAACTCGACCATCGGCTTGACGCCTTTTTGCCGGCCCCGGCCGACGCCGAGCAAGCCCTGGTCATCGACCAGATCAGTGCCGGACCCGGTGGCCGCCTGATCCTGGCTGCAATTTCGGGCCAAGCGCCTGAATCTCTGGTCGCTTACAGTCGGCAGCTGGCCGAGTCCTGGCGCGAGCTGCCCGGCGTCGCGCGGGTCGACAATGGCGAATTCGAACTGGACCGGGCAACCGAATCGCATCTGATGAAAACCCGCTTTCTGCTGGCAGCCGACTACCAAGATCAGCTGGTTCCGCGACAAGTGGCCATTCAGCTTGACAACCGTTTGTCCGAACTGGCGCTGGTGGGACGGCAAATCGAACCCTTGATCCGGCGCGACCCCCTGGGCATGCTGCACGAACTGGCCGACCGCCTGGCTTCAGTCGATGCCCCCCAGACCTTCGACGGAATCTGGCTCGACCAGTCTGGAGAGCGTGCGCTGCTGCTGGTCGTCAGCAATCAGCCCGCCTTCGCCATAGCCAGCCAGACCGAGCTGGTCGAGGCTCTGAAATCCCGCTTCGAGCAAATGGCTGCCGGGACATCCCTGCAACTGGCCCTGGGCGGCGCGCCGGTGATTGCAGTCGATAGTGCCAGCCGGTCACGCAGCAATGCCATCCTGCTATCGGCCATCGGCAGCGCTTTCCTGTTGCTGGTCCTGGCCTGGGCCTGGCGCTCACCAGTACTTGTCGTTGCTGGCGCCCTGCCGCTGGCAACCGGCGTGGTCTGCGGGCTGGTGGTCACCGCTGTGGCATTCGACCAGGTCCATGGCCTGACCCTGGCTTTCGGGTTCACCCTGCTGGGGGTCGCGCTGGATTACCCCATTCACTTGTTTGGCCATGGAACGGGACGACGCCTGAACCAGGCCGCGCGCAAGATACGTGGGCCCTTGCTACTCGGTGCCGCGAGCACCCTGATCGCTTATGTCACCATCTGGACCTCGACCAGTCCCGGCCTGGCGCAACTGGGTGCCTTTTCCGCCGCCGGACTGGCCGGCGCCGCCATTGCCACGCTGCTGTTGCCGGCGCTGGGATTGTCCGCGCCGGAGCGCCCAGCCGGGCGATCCGTTCAGTGGCCTTATCTGCCTTGGGTCCCGCTGGTCCTTGGGCTTGTCGCTCTTGGCATGCTGGTCATTCAGGGCGAGAAGCGCTGGTCACTGGACCTGACCCGCCTGAGCCCGATCAACGCCGAACTGCTGGCAACCGACTCCGATCTGCGCCAGGCCATGGGTGCTGGCGACGTGCGCTACATGTTGGTCATCAGGGATCCCGATCTGGAGACCGTACTTCGTCGAACAGAAGCGACGACCGGCGTGCTTGACAGAGCGCGGGAGCAGGGGCTGATTCGCGGCTGGCAGGCGGTAACCGACCTGGTACCCAGCCTCGAGCAGCAAGACAGACGGCGCGCGGCCTGGCCGGATCCGGAGGACATGGGCCAACTATTGCAAACCGCTGACCCGCGCTTTCAGGCCGGTGCCTTCGACCCCTTTCTCGAGGACTTGGCCGACCTTGATCGGCATGAGCCAATCGGGCCCGAAAGCTGGAACGAGACAACGCTGGGAATGCGGGTGGCATCGCTGCTGAACCAGACCGACGACGGCTGGCGCTCGCTGGTGCTGCTGTCGGGCCTGACCGATGCTGACCAGCTTGGCAACTGGGCAGAGCAGCAAGGATCGCCGGCCCGGATGATTGATCTGCGCGCCACCTCCGAGGCCATGGTGGCGGCCTACCGACGCGACGCCGGCGCCAGCCTGCTGCTGGCCATGGTGCTGATTGCCGGGTTGCTGTTGTTGCGACTTCGACAACCGAAGTTGACCGCACTCGTATTGCTGCCCCCGCTGGCTGCCGTGATGTGCGCCGCGGCCATCCTGAGCCATTTCGACCATGGCCTGACCATTGTTCACCTGATCGGCCTGCTTCTGGCTGGCGGTATCGGCCTCGACCTCTCGCTCTTCAGCCGCACCCTGTCGGCCGATCGGCGCACGCGGGCACAAACCAATCGCGCCGTGACCCTGTGCGCTGTTTCCAGCGGCGGTGTCTTTCTGATCCTGGGCCAGTCCGACATCGGCATGCTTCGCATGCTCGGATTGACGGTCGCCCTGGGCATTCTGTTATCGTGGCTTTTCGCCCGCCTCTGCCAGCCGCCATGCCGCAACCTGTGAGCCAGCCCGATATCGCAAGCCTGGTGCCTCATGCTGGCGCCATGGTTTTGCTCGTCCAGGTAGTCGAGTTCGGGCCCGAGACGATTCACTGCCGCGCGACCTTGGACCCGTCAAGTAATCCGCTCGCGATCGAAGGCGCCCTTCCGGCCACCGCCCTGGCCGAATTCGGCGCCCAGGCGATGGCCGTGCATGGCGCCATGCTCGCCCCGGCCGGCACGCCACCACGTTCGGGTCGCCTGGTCGCGCTGGGTCAACTCGACCTGGCCATCAACCAGGTTGATCAGGCCATGGTGCTCGATGTCCACGCCACTCGCCTCGGTGGCGACAGTTCCGGCCAGATGTACGCTTTCAAGATTACTGCCGGCACTCGAGATCTTGCCCGCGGCCAGGCTACGGTCATGTTCGCCGACAAGCCATGAGACGGCGCACCAGCCAACGCCCGGAAAATTGTCGCGCCCTGGTGACCGGCGGTTCAGGCGGCATCGGCAGGGCAATCTGCCTGGCCCTGGCAGAACAGGGCGCCAGCGTCATCGTCCATGCCGGCCGCAATATCGTCAACGCGGACGAGACCGTGGCCGAGATTCGCGACCATGGTGGCCAGGCCGAAAGCGTGCAGTTCGACCTGGGCGATGCCAAGGCCACTGCCGCGGTCATGACCTCGATTGGCGGATCCGACCCCCTGGCGATCGTGGTCCACAACGCCGGCGTCCACGATGATGCGCCGCTGGCCGGAATGAGCGCCGAACAGTGGCAATCGGTGATCGACATCAACCTCAATGGTTTTTATCGGGTCGTGCAACCAGCCCTGCTCGGCATGGCCCGTCTGCGCTGGGGGCGGGTGGTTGCCGTCTCCAGTGTGGCCGGCCGCATTGGTAACCGCGGCCAGGCCAATTATGCTGCGGCCAAGGCCGGTCTGCATGGCGCAGTCATGTCCCTGGCACGCGAGATGGCCGCCCGCGGCATCACGGCCAACACCGTTGCACCCGGCCTGATCGATACAGCGATGATCAAGCAGGCCGACCAGCAGCAAACACTCGATATGATCCCGGCCGGACGCCTCGGCCAACCGGGCGAAGTCGCCGCTCTGGTGGCCTTCCTGTGCTCTGATCAAGCCGCCTACGTGAATGCCCAGCTGATCGGCGTCGATGGCGGCATGGCACCCGGATGATGGTCCACTACAGTCAATGTTTGACCGTTGGTTCCGATCAGCTCGGCAAGAGAATCCTGAAGGGTTCTCGTCGCGTCACACTCTCAGGCGGAAACTGCGAGATGGCCGAGACTACGTCGAGCCTGGCGTGGTCCGTGCAGGTTTGATGGCTTAGACGGATATCGAATCGTTCATGACCCAGACAGAAGCGGACCCAGTAGAAGCCGGCCTCGTCCCGAATAGCCTTGCCGAGGCCGTGCTGTTTCGCCGCTTTTTCGAACTCTCGCCCGACGGGCTGGTGCTGCTGGACCACAACGACCGGGTTCTCAAGGCCAACCAGGCCTGGCTGGACATGTTCGGTTACCGTCTGGAGGAAGTCCAGAATCAGCTGATCAACGACCTGATCGTCGACGATGCATTCAAGGACGAAGCGAGCGAAATCTCGCATCGGGCGCTGACGCAGAACAAGGTCCAGCAGGAATCCCTGCGCTGCCGCAAGAACGACGATCTGATCCATGTCAAGATTGTCGGCATGCCCATCAGCCTAGGCGGCAACCAGGTCGGCATCTATGCCATGTATCGCGACGTCACCGACCAACGCCAGGCCGAAGACCTGCTGACCCAGAGCGAAGCCAAGCACCGCTCGATCGTCGAGACCATGGAGGATGGTTTTTACGAAGTCGACTTGAGCGGGAACATGCTGTTCTTCAACAAGGCGCTTTGTCGCCTTCTGCAACGCGAACCGGACACGTTGCGAGGTTTAAACAACCGTGAGTACATGTCCGATGAAATGGCCCAAACGGTTTATCAGGCCTTCAACGACGTATTCGTCAGCGACAGACCCAATCCCGGCTTTGCCTGGCAGATGCAGTGGCCCGATGGCAGCCTGCGGTTCATGGAAACCTCGGTCAGCCTCATGCGCAGTGCTGACGGCCAGCCGGCTGGCTTCCGCGGCATCTTGCGTGACGTCACCGACCGCATCCTGACCCACAAGGCCCTTTATCACGAAAAGGAATTGGCCCAGATCACGCTCAACGCCATCGCCGACGGCGTGGTCCGCATCAACACCCAGGGCCAGATCGAATACCTCAATCCCAGCGCGCTCCGACTGGTCGGCGCTGTCGAGAAAGAGATGTCTGGCCGGGCCATCAGTCAGATCTTCGGCCTGACCAACGAAGAAACCAGCGCCGGCATCCAGGACAGCGTCCGGCGTT
>JBLRWT010000009.1:0-19799 GCA_047921095.1 Wenzhouxiangella sp.
GGGAGGTGTTCCTGCACGTCGATCCAGCGATCGGGGTCGCGACCGGCACGCTGGGTGAGGACGCGGGCGTCTTCCAGGTGGCCAAGGCCGACGTTGTAGGCGGCCAGGGCCAGCCACAGGCGGTCAGGGTACTCGATTCGTTCGGGCAGTCGGTCGATCATGCTGCGCAGGTAGCGGGCGCCGCCTTCGATACTTTCCCTCGGATCAGTTCGATCTTCAACGCCCAGTTGGTGGGCGGTGCGCTGGGTCAGCATCATGACCCCGCGAACGCCGGTCCGGGACACGGCGTCGGGGTTCCAGTGTGATTCCTGGTAGCCGACCGCCGCCAGCAGGCGCCAGTCGAGATCATTGTCCAGCGCGGCCTGCTCGAACCAGGGTCGAAGGGGCGGTAAACGTTCCCGGATCTGGCGCATGAAGGTAAAGGTGCCGACCGGCTCGTAGTTTTCCACATGTTCGTAGTGACGCTGGCGCAAGGCGGCCAGTGAGCCGTTTTCCTGCGCACGAAAAAAAAACTCACGCATCAATTGGGCCAGGGAGTCATCGTCGCCGCGCAAAGTGGCCCAGGCCAGCTCCTGTGGATCGTGCAGTTCGAACGCTGGTCTTATGGCCGGAAAGAAGCGTCGGTTCAACTCCAGGATATTGGAGTCGACGATGGTGTAATTGATTTCCTCGTTGGTGATTGCGTCAAACAGGTCTTCGATACTGGCTTCGGAATCGATTTCCCAGCTCAAGTCGGGCGCGGTCTTCCTCAGCAGAGGCTCATAGCTGGTCCCGGCCAGGATTGCCATCCGACCCTCGTTGAGATCATCCAGGGTGGATGGGCGCCGGGCGCCACGCCGATAGACCACGACCGGCGCGACGGACTCGTAGGGCGGACCGAAGCGCAGCCTGGCCTGGCGTTCGACTGTGCGGGAAACGTTTGCGCCGATAAAATCGCCGCGGCCGCGGTCGAGTGCGTCGAACAGCTCGGCCAGAGTGGGCAGAGCGATGACTTCCAATGGAACACCGATGTAGTCGGAAAAGGCGCGGGCCAGGTCGTACTCGAAGCCGGTCTCGCCCTCGGCACCGATGTAATAGGTGGTCGCGCCATTGAGCGTCAGCATGACCAGGCTGCCACGCGATTCGATCCGTTCGACATGCGTGACCAGGCTGTCGCCCGAGGTGCCGAAGACCAGAATCAGCAGGGCGACCAGGCACAGCCGAAAGCCTGGCAGGCGCGGACGAAAGCCGGTTTCGTCAGTTTCGCTGTAAGCGTAAGTTTTCAGTTTCATCAATAGCGAATCAACTTTTACTCTTTCTCATTCGCGGCGCCGCTCTCAGGTTACTTTATAGCCGATTTGAGGTGGGTTTCGGGTTGCCTGGCTCTGTTAAACTAAACGACTTTTTTCAGCACCCTGTGACCATGACCGCTCCAGATCGTCCCATCCGCACCCGATTTGCGCCATCCCCGACCGGCTTTCTCCATATCGGCGGTGCGCGCACAGCCTTGTTTGCCTGGCTGGCGGCTCGCGCCACGGGAGGGCAGTTTATCCTGCGCGTGGAAGACACCGACCGTGAACGGTCGACCCAGGAGTCCGTCCAGGCCATTCTAGACGGCATGGCGTGGTTGGCGCTCGATCATGACGAAGGTCCGTTCTACCAGAGCGATCGCCTGGAGCGCTACCGCGAGGTCGTTGATCAGTTGCTGGCCGAAGGCAAGGCCTATCGCTGCTATTGCTCGAAAGAGCGCCTGGAAAAACTGCGCGAGGAAGCCATGGCGGCCGGTGACAAGCCGCGTTACGACGGCCACTGCCGCGATCTGGAGCAGGCTCCGGAAGGGATCGAGCCGGTCATTCGTTTTCGCAATCCCGATGAGGGAACGGTGGTGTTCGAGGATCGCGTGCGCGGCCGGATCGAGATCGCCAACAGCGAACTCGATGACCTGGTGATCATGCGCGGCGATGGCATGCCTACCTATAACTTCGCGGTCGTGGTCGACGACATGGACATGACCATCAACCTGGTGATTCGCGGCGATGACCACATCAACAACACCCCGCGCCAGATCAACATCTACAAGGCTCTGGGCGCAGAGCCGCCGCAATTTGCCCATGTGCCGATGATTCTGGGCGACGACGGGGCAAGATTGTCCAAGCGCCACGGTGCGGTCAGCGTGCTGGCCTGGCGCGAGATGGGTTATGTGCCAGAAGCGTTGATCAACTACCTGGCCCGCCTGGGCTGGTCGCATGGTGATCGCGAAGTTTTCTCGCGCGATGAACTGATCGAATGGTTCAAGATAGAAGACGTCAATCGCAAGGCATCCCGCTTCGATACCGAAAAGCTGAACTGGCTCAATCAGCACTACCTGCGTGAAGGCGATTCAGAACAGAACCTGGCCGAACTGGCATGGCACATGGGCAGGGCAGGGTTCGATGCGATCAACGGGCCGGCCCTGGCTGACTTGTTGTCGGTCCAGAGCGACCGGGTCGAAACCCTGGTCGAACTGGTCGAGCAAAGCCGGCCGTTCTACACCGATTTCGAGGAATTTGAGCCTGGTGCAGCGAAAAAGCACCTGCGCCCGGTCGCTGCCGAACCCCTTGCTGCCTTGCGTGAACGCTTGACTGCAGTCGACGACTGGCGGCCAGATACCCTCCAGGACGCGGTTCAAGCCACCGTCGATGCCCTGGAAATCGGCTTCGGAAAAATCGGCATGCCCTTGCGCGTTGCGCTCATGGGACACGGCCAGTCCCCCGCCATCAACCAGACCCTGTGGCTGGTCGGCCGCGAACGCAGCCTCAAACGAATCGACCAGGCCCTGGCCTTCATTGAGAACCGCAGCCAAGGCGGCTGAGGCGGCCGAGCATTTAGAGCGACTAACCGCAAAGACACGAGCGAACGCTCTCCATCAAGGGGCTTTTTGCCTGCGTCAATCCGCCCCTCGATTCCGAACTGCGCTAAGGCGCGAAGAAGAATCAAGGGGATTTAGCACGGGCCTTGATTGATATGCCGGGGCTTTTCGAATACTCACCGTTTGACCGTCGGGGATGCAACCCCGACCTACCGATGGTTTTCCCTTTTCCCGTTCCCCGTTCCCCGTTCCCCGTTGCTCGTCAGAGCAACCCTTCCACCGCTGCGCGTTCTTCGCGCAACTCGGCATCGGTGGCATCCATGCGGGCGCGGGCGAAATCGCTGATCTGCAGGTCGGGGACGATCGACCAGCGGCCGTTTTCGCAGGTGCATGGGAAGGAATAGATCACGCCGGGGGCGATGCCGTAGGTGCCGTCAGAGGGCACGGCCATTGATACCCAGTCATCACCGTCGGTGCCCAGGGCCCAGTCACGAATATGGTCGATAGCGGCTGATGCCGCCGATGCCGCGCTGGATGCGCCGCGAGCCTTGATGATGGCCGCGCCACGCTGCTGGACCGTGGGAATGAAATCATTGACGTACCAATTCTCGTCCATGCCATCCAGGGCGGGCCGGCCGGCAACGCTGGCATGATAAAGATCCGGAAACTGGGTGGATGAGTGATTGCCCCAGATGGTCATCTGTTTGATGTTGGTGTGATGAATCTGGACCTTGGCCGCCAGCTGCGCGATCGCGCGGTTGTGGTCGAGCCGGGTCATCGCGGTAAAGTTTTCTGCCGGCAGATCCGGGGCATTGGCCTGGGCGATCAAGGCGTTGGTGTTGGCGGGATTGCCTACAACCAGCACTTTCACGTTGCGGCTGGCGACGCCATTGAGCGCCTTGCCCTGGGGGCCAAAGATCTTGCCATTCGCACTCAACAGGTCGGCGCGTTCCATGCCCGGTCCGCGTGGACGGGCGCCGACCAGGATGGCGTAGTCGGCGTCGCGAAATCCTTCCTCAAGGTCGGTGGTGGCGACCACGCCGTGCAACAGCGGAAAGGCGGCGTCATCGAGTTCCATGACGACACCCTTGAGCGCATCCAGCGCCGGTGCGATTTCCAGCAACTGCAGAATCACGGGCTGGGTGGGCCCCAAAAGATCGCCAGAGGCGATTCGGAAGCAAAGCTGGTAACCGATCTGGCCGGCAGCACCGGTGATCGCAATACGCACAGGTTCGTTCATGGAGATTCTCCGCGGAAGGATGTCAACAAACCAACTATTCTAACGCGTTCCCGGTCACGCCATGTTGTTCGCCGCGCGTCCCCCATCAGGCCGACTGCATGGCGACGAGACCCAGCAGCAGTGGCCTTGCATTGAGTGTTCCCCTGGTTCCGCCAAGCCTCCCAGCATATTACGGGATCGCGCATTCAAGGGGGTGCGCTTTCAGGGCTGGGTGATTTCAGGGAATTCGAATGGTTTCCTGAGCCCGACTGCAAGCGTTGGCCGGTCCGGCCGCGGGTATCGAGGCTGCTTGGCGACAAGGTTCACGGCCGTGGAGGGGATGGTAAGCTGGTGCCTGGATATTTGAGGAGACATATCATGAAGATCATTGGTGGCGTTGTCGCGCTGACGATTTCATTTGCCGCATCGGCAAATCCGCTGGACGACTATTGGTCGAATCTTGAGGCCCTGTGTGGCAACGCCTACGAGGGCGAGCTGATCACGCATCCTGAAGGCGAAACCGGGTTTGTCGATCAGCGCCTGGTCATGCACGTGCGCGATTGCCAGGAAAACCGGATTCGCATTCCTTTTGTGGTCGGCGATAACCTGTCACGGACCTGGGTGCTGACGCGCAAGGATGACCGCATCGAGCTCAAGCATGATCATCGCCATGAAGATGGCACATCGGAAGAGCAAACGATGTATGGCGGCACTTCGACCAACAAGGGCCGCGCCAACGAGCAGTATTTTCCGGCGGGCGAGCAGACACGCAAGGTAATCGAAGCGGCGTTCTCCAATGTCTGGGTCATGCGGGTCTACCCGGAAGATGAGTTATTCACTTACGGCCTCTGGCGCCTGGGCACACCCCGGGTATTCCAGGTGGATTTCGACCTGAGCCAGCCGGTCGAGCCGCCGCCAGCGCCGTGGGGCTGGCAGGACTGATCAACGAGGCCTGGCTTGCTCCAGCCAGTGCATGCTGAAAAGCTTGTCCGGATCTTTCCAGACCTTGACTGATGCAAGCCCGGCCTTTTCTGCAAGGTTGCGAAAATGGGCGACCGAATATTTATGGCTGTTCTCGGTATGGATCGAGTCGCCAGCTTCGAAGTCGAACTCGTGTGCGCCGACCTGGATCCGGGTCGGCCGGCGGGCGACGAGATGCATTTCGATCCTTTTCTGCTCACCATTGAAGCGGGCTTCGTGAGCGAACGCGTCTTCTTCGACGGTGGCATCAAGCTCCCGCTTGATGCGATGTAGCAGGTTCAGGTTGAATTCGGCGGTGATGCCCTCGCGATCATCGTAGGCGGCGAGCAGTCTTTGCTGGGATTTGAGCAGATCGACGCCGATAAGGATCGCTCCCGTGCCGCCAGCGATGTTGCCCATGCGCCGCAGGAACGTCTCGGCCTCGCCATGCTCGAAATTGCTGATGGTCGATCCGGGGAAGTAGACCAGGCGTCGCTGCGCCGGCGGGTCGAGCGTCAGCAGTTCCGAGTTGATCGGCTGGGTGTAGTCAGCTCTCACCGGTCTGATTTCAACGTCGGGAAAAGCAGCCTGCAAATCGCGCGCCGATGCCGCCAGGGCGGCAGCCGAAATTTCGACCGGCGTATAGGCTCGGGGTTGATCAAGCCCGGCGAGCAGCTTGCGGGTCTTGACGCCGGCCCCCGAGCCCAGCTCGATGACATGAACGCCGGGTCCGGCCAGGATGCTGATCTCGCCGATATGGGCTTCGTGCAAGGCCAGGTCCGCGCGGGTGACGTAGTAATCTTCGGTTTCACAGATGGCTTCAAACAACTCCGAGCCACGGGCATCGTAGAGGTATTTGCAGGGGAGGCTGCGCGGCGTGGCGGACAGCCCGGCGACAACGTCTTCGAAAAAGGCTCGAGCGGTTTTGTTCTCGTTCACGCGTCACTATCCCGGGCGAGCCGCAAGCCGCTGAATTGCCAGCGATCCACCGGGTAGAAGAAGTTGCGGTAGCCTGGGCGGATGTGGCCAGCCGGCGTGGCGCAACTGCCACCGCGCAGGACCATCTGATTGGCCATGAACTTGCCATTGTATTCGCCCACCGCGCCAGGCGCGGCCTTGAACCCCGGGTAAGGCGCATAGCTCGAGGCTGTCCACTCCCAGACGTCCCCGAACATCTGGCCCAGTCCGGCCTGGTGCGAACCTGGTTGCGGGTGAAACTGCCCGCTATCGGCAAAATGGCCCTGTGTCTCGCACTGGGCCGATGCCAGTTCCCACTCAGCTTCGGTCGGCAGGCGCGCGTCCGCCCATTGGGCGAAGGCAAAGGCCTCGTACATGCTGATGTGACAGACCGGTTCATTCTGTTCCAGGGGCCGTTCACCGGCGAGGGTATAGAGGTGCCATTCCGAGCCGTCCTTGAACCAGTAGAGCGGCGATTCGATTTTCTCCCGCTGGATCCACTCCCAGCCGTCAGCCAGCCACAGTTCAGGGCGTTTGTAGCCGTTATCAGCTATGAACGCCTGGAACTCGCCGCAACTGACCGGGTGAGTGGCGATCTGGAAATCGGACAGAAACACCTGGTGGCGGGGTAGCTCATTGTCAAAGCAGAACTGCTCAGCCCGGCTGCCTTGCTGTACCAGGCCGCCGCTGATCCCGAGCCAGCCGCGCCTGCCTTGCCCGGCGCCCAGATGATCGGGCGGCGCTGCCCAGGCCGGATAGTCTGGATGATGGCTGAACGCATGCTTGAGATCGGTGATCAGTAATTCCTGGTGCTGTTGCTCATGATTGAGCCCCAGGATAATCAGAGGCGCCAGGCTTTGCGTCTGCGTTTCATCCAGCGTGCCGAGCAATGAGTGCATGGCGTCGTCCACGTGGTCCCGATAGCGACGCACGCGGTCAATATCCGGCCTCGAGATCAGGCCGCGTCGCGCGCGCGGAAACTGCTCGCCGATGCCGTTGTAGTAGGAATTGAAAAGGTAGGCAAATGTGGGGTCGAACTCGCTGTAGCCGGCCTGATGAGGCTTGAGAATAAAGGTCTCGAAAAACCAGGTTGTGTGCGCCCGATGCCATTTGGCGGGACTGGCCGCCGGCATGGACTGAAGATTCTGGTCTTCGGCCGACAGGCCGTCGGTCAGCTTTTCCGTGGACTGACGCACATTCTGGTAGCCAGCTTGCAGCAAGACAGCGTCCATTTCCGGCCATGAGCATTGATTGAAATCAACCCTGGATGGATCGCGAATGGCGGCTTCGGATGAGACGGTAACCATTATCGAAGAGTACACGGAAGTCGGTGCGATCAATGTCAAAGTTTGGGTGCGTCGGGCGAGAAAATCAACTTCAGCAAATATCATCCGAAAGTGTGATCTCCCACAGATTCCAGTTTTACGGGAAGGTAACATCTTGTTTCTTATGCGCTAACGGACGGCTTGGGAGAATCGCTTCCGGTCTCTGAAAACGTTCTTGTAATGAGCAAAAAACTGATCCTGAGCATGGTCCTGCTCGCTGCTTCGCTGCCCGTCGGTGCAGGTGTAGTTCTGAATATCGATGGCCAGGATTACCCTGGCACGCAGGTCTTGCGCTACGGTGTGAGTTCAATGGTATTCCACGTCGACTTTCTGGGCCTCTACGCGTGTTCTGGCTCGACCATTTCCTCACCCGATGGTTTGACCCTGGATATTGACGGCCAGTTATACGCCCTCAGCGGCCCAATCACGTTGGAACTGGCGCAGAACTCGGATCGTCTGGTGATGACGACGGATTCAGGCGATCTCACCTGCGGAACGAACCGTATCTTTCACGATTCGTTTATTCCCATCTGAACTCGTGTTGTGCAGGGGCAGGATCCCTAATCGATATCGTACTTCTTGAGTTTGTAGCGTAGTGAGCGGAAGGTGATGCCGAGCTGGCGCGCGGCCTCTGTCTTGTTGTAGCGTGCTTCGCGCAACGCGTTTTCCAGGATCTTTTTCTCTACGTCTTCAATATAGTCATCGAGGCTGCGGTCATCCGGGCGGACCGCGATATTGTCCTTGTCCGGAATCAGCTCACCATCCAGGCTCAGATCCTCCTGGAGGATCTCGTCACCTTCGCACAGGGTAATGGCGCGTTGCAGGATATTGACCAGCTCGCGCACATTGCCGGAGAACGCGTGCTGCTTGAGCGCTTCGGCGGCATCTTCGCCCAGCCGGCGCGGTGGTTCTCCCCACTGCTCTCCAATGGAATGCAGAAAATGCTCGGCCAGAATGATGATGTCACCGCGACGCTCGCTCAGGGATGGCATCTGCAATTCGATGACGTTCAGCCTGTAATAGAGATCGTTTCGGAACGTCCCGTCCTCGACCAGGGGCTTGAGTGCCTTGTGACTGGCTGAAAGTATTCGGACATCGGTCTTGATCTCCTGGCGCCCACCGATCGGACGAACGGTCTTTTCCTGGATGACCCGCAACAGCTTGACCTGCATCGGCAATGGCAGGTCGGCTACCTCGTCGAGAAACAGAGTGCCGCCCTGGGCCGCCTGAAACAGGCCCTCCTTGTCGGCGTCGGCGCCGGTAAAACTGCCCTTGATGTGGCCAAAAAACTCGCTTTCCATCAGTTCGGATGGAATGGCGCCGCAGTTGACGGCGATAAACGGTGCGTCGGACCGAGGACCAAGATCATGAATCAGGCGGGCGGCCAGCTCCTTGCCGGTACCCGAATCACCGCTGATCAGGATCGGTGCCTGGCTGCGTGCCAGTTTGGCGATGGTCTGGCGGACGCGCTTGATCGCGTCGGATTTGCCGATCAGGCGCTGAAGCAGGAGGGATTTGTCCCCTGTGGCGTCGTCGGTGTCCGGCGCGGGCGCGGGTGCGCTGACAGGAGGGGCAGTGTCGGCCGTGCTGGCGGCAACTTTGGCGGCGTCATCCTTGCGCAGCTTCAAGGCCGTGCGCACCAGGTTTCGGAGTACCTCCAGGTCGATCGGCTTGGAGACGAAGTCGAATGCCCCGTACTTGAGCGCGGTGACGGCGTCCTCGACCTTGCCGAATGCGGTGATCATGGCAACCGGGATCTGATCGTGGTCTCGATTGATCTCTTTGATCAGGGTCAAGCCATTGCCGTCGGGCAGACGCATGTCTGTCAGACAAATGGCATAATCCGGGTTAGCTGACAGGCAGCGGCGAGCCGCTGCGAGGTCTTCGGCGGTATCGACCTCCAGACCCATGCGGCTCAAGGTAATGTCCAGCAGTTCGCGCAGATCCGGCTCGTCATCGATCACCAGTGCGCGCATCTGGCTCATTCCCACTCCTCTTGAGGCTCTCTCACGTTGCTGATCCTATCAGGCTACGGCCTTCTTCGCTGAAGATTCGGAGGCCCGTGTGTTACCAGAGGCATCGGGACGCCTGAGCAGTATCCGGAAGCAGGCGCCGGCATTGGGAACCTGCACGTACTCGAGCGGCGCCTGGTTGGCGTCGCAAAGCTGGCGGGCCAGGTAGAGGCCCAGGCCAGAGCCTTGCTTGTGGGTGGTGAAAAATGGCTCAAAAACCTGCGAGCGCTTCTCCAGCGGAATACCGGGGCCATCATCGATGATATCCAGCGCCATTTCCCGGTGTCCGCGAATTGGACTGACCCGCAAGGTAATGATCGGGAGGCGGTCTTCGGAGTGCCTGGCATGCTTGAGTGCGTTTTCCATCAGGTTCCAGACCGCCTGGGTCAGTTGCCCCGGATCGATCAGCACCATGATGGCGGCAGACGGCGCCTCGACGCGGACCTGCTCGTCGGGAAGCTTGTGGTAACGGCGAAACTCGGTGGCCAGTTTCCGGGTCCAGCTGACCAGGTTGACCGGTTCGACCCGGGCCCGTTCACGTCGAGACAGTTTCAGGACATTCTCGACAATGTCGTTCATTCTCGCTGAATGATTGAGGATCATGTTGACCAGCTTCTTGTCGGGCGGGCACAACTGGTCCGACTCATTCAGCAACTGTCCCGCATGGCTCAGTGCGCCGAGCGGATTGCGAATCTCGTGAGCGATCGAGGCTGACAGCCTGGCCAGCGAGGCCTGGGCCATGTCACGCGCCCGACGACTGATCACGGACGTGTCTTCCAGGAAAATCAGGGTCACTTCGCTGTTGAGCCCGGGCATTGCCAGCATGCGTGGAACCACCGCGACCTGTGTCGCCTGGAGCAGCAGGCCTTCCTCTTCGGACTTGCCGGTCCGGCGCCAGCGATCCAGTCGATCCGCCAGCGGTGGTGAAATCACCTTCAGGTTGCGCTCACTGACCGGCGGATTACCGAGCAGATACCAGGCTGCCTCGTTGGTCTGACGAATCTTGTGATTGGAATCAACGACCAGAACGCCCGACCGCATGCGATGAATGATCAGTTCGTTGATTTGTTCAAGGCTGGCGAGATCCACGCCGCGGCGCTCGGCCAGCAACTGGTACTCGCGCCCCCAGCGCCCCAGCAGGGAACAGCCCAGTGCGGTGACAAATGCGGCAATACCGTACAGTGCGGCCTGAACCGCCACGGCAGTCCCGGGCGTGGCCGGGCCTGCAAGCATGGCGTCAATCACCAGGCCGATTGTGACCAGGCTGGCAAAAAGCAACGCAGTGCGCAGCGAAAGCAGCAATCCGGCAACGCCGACGGTGAACAGGAGCAGGATGACCATCCCGCTCTCGATGCCGCCGAAGCAATGAAGGATGATGCCGATGATGATCAGGTCTGTCGCCAGCGAGAATGAGGCCAGATCCTGGGCGGCAATGGTTTTTCGCAGATGAATGACCAGGAACACCAGGGCTGCGCCCAGGTAAGTGAACGCGGCGGCCTGGGTCATCAGAACCTTGTATGTCGGCACCAGGGTATCGGTGAGAGGGCTCAGGGCAACGATGACCAGCGCCGGGGCCAGTATCATGCGCAAACCATTGATGTAGTGCAGGGCGCGACGGACGATGTCGTCGTCGGCAACGAGTGAGGTGCGCGCTTTCAAGTTATTCTCCAGTCAGCCCTTTGTTAGTGTCTTTTTTTGGCGATGCGCCGGGCTCCCGGGACCCTCTCCGGCACACCCTGTGTCCCCCACACACAGTATACTGCCGAATCACGGTTTGATAATTACCAACTTCTGATCCAGAATACGCCGGTTCCGGGGAAATGACATATTCCACTCCCTTTCTTTTCGAATTGGTAAACAGCATCACAATCAAGGGTTAAACAATGAATTTTCATGAGTATCAGGCCAAGCAGCTCTTCGCCGACTATGGCATTCCCGTGCCACGCGGTGAACTGGCCACCACCGCCGACGAAGCGGTCGAGGCCGCAAAGAAAGTCGGCGGCACCGAATGGGTGATCAAGGCCCAGATTCACGCCGGCGGCCGCGGCAAGGCCGGCGGCGTCAAGCTGGTCGACAGTCTCGACGGCGTTCGGGCCGAGGCCGAGCGCATGCTGGGCATGAAGATAGAGACCTACCAGACCGGCGGTCTGGCATTGCCGGTCAACAGCGTGCTGGTGGCCGAAGCCACTGATATCAAACAAGAGCTTTACCTGGGCGCCCTGGTCGATCGCGCCCACAAGGCCGTCGTATTCATGGGCTCGGCCGCCGGTGGCGTCGATATTGAAAAGGTGGCTGCCGAGACGCCGGAGAAGATCGTCACCGCCGTGGTCGACAACGCGGCCGGCTTCATGCCCTACCAGGCGCGCCAGATCGGCTTCCAGATGGGGTTGAATGCCCGCCAGGTCCGCCAGTTGACCAAGATCATGGACGGTTTGTATCGCCTGTTCATGGAAAAAGACATCAGCCTGATCGAGGTCAATCCGCTGATCATCGATGGCAAGGGCGACCTGAGCGCGCTCGATGCCAAGCTCAACGCGGATGACAACGCCCTGTTTCGGCATCCGGAGCTGGCCGAAATGCGTGACGAATCGCAGGAAGACCCGACCGAGCTGGCCGCCAGCAAGCACGAGCTGAACTATGTCACTCTCGACGGCAATATTGCCTGCATGGTCAACGGTGCAGGGCTGGCCATGGCGACCATGGACGTGATCAAGCTGGCCGGTGGCGAGCCGGCCAACTTTCTCGATGTCGGTGGTGGCACCAATGCCGAGCGGGTCAAGGAGGCTTTCAAGCTGATCCTGTCCAGCGACAGCGTCAAGGCGATCCTGGTCAATATCTTTGGCGGCATCGTTCGTTGCGACCTGATTGCCGAGGGCATCATCAACGCGGTCAAGGAAACCCATCCGGATATTCCGGTGGTGGTGCGCCTGGAAGGCACGAACGTGGATGAAGGGAAGAAATTGTTGGCAGAAAGTGGTTTTGCCATCATTCCCGCCGATGATCTCAACGATGGCGCACGCAAGGCCGTGGAAGCGGCTGCTGCCTGAAGGAATTTGTAATGAGTGTACTAGTCAACAACAAAACCAAGGTTATCACCCAGGGCTTTACCGGCGCCCAGGGCACGTTTCACTCCGAGCAGGCCATCGCCTATGGCACCCGCCTGGTCGGCGGTGTCACGCCCGGCAAGGGCGGCCAGGACCATCTGGGTCTGCCTGTATTCAACACGGTCGACGAGGCCATCGAGGAGACCGGCGCCGATGCGTCCATGATCTTCGTGCCGCCGCCGTTTGCGGCCGATGCAATCCTCGAAGCCGCCGATGCCGGCATCCGTGTCATCGTCTGCATCACCGAGGGCATTCCGGCGCTGGACATGATGCGGGTCAAGGCCGCGCTGGCCCAGTATGACGATGTCACCCTGATCGGTCCGAACTGCCCCGGCATCATCACGCCAGGTGAATGCAAGATCGGCATCATGCCGGGCCGCATTCACAAGCCGGGCAAGGTCGGTATCGTCTCGCGCTCCGGCACGCTGACTTACGAAGCTGTCTTTCAGACCACCCAGGCCGGGCTTGGCCAGACCACCTGCATCGGTATCGGCGGCGACCCGATTCATGGCATGAGCTTCGTCGATTGCCTGGAACTGTTTCAGGAAGACGACGAGACCCAGGGCATCATCATGGTTGGCGAGATCGGCGGTTCGGCTGAAGAGGACGCGGCCGAGTTCATTGCCGAGCGCGTGACCAAGCCGGTGGTCGCCTACATCGCCGGCGTCACGGCCCCGGCCGGCAAGCGCATGGGCCATGCCGGCGCCATCATCTCCGGTGGCAAAGGCACGGCCGAAGCCAAGTACGCCGCCCTCGACGAGGCCGGCGTCACCACGGTCCGTTCACCGGTGGAGTTGGGCGCGGCCATGGCCGATCGCCTGAAGTAACAAACACGGTTTCAGGGTTCAGGTTTCACGGGGTTTTCAGCCCCTTCCTGAACCCCGAACCCTGAATCCGGAAACCGTTTTCGATGCTAAAAATCGCCCTTGCCCAGGATGACTTCCTGGTCGGCCATATCACCGGCAACCGTGACCGGATTCTGAGGCTGATTGAACAGGCCCGGGATGAGCACGGTGCTGACCTGATCGTCTTCCCCGAACTGGCTTTGACCGGCTATCCGCCGGAGGATCTGGTCCTTCGGCCCGGCTTCATGCGCCGGACCGAGGAGGCGGTTGCCGATATTGCCTCGGCGGTTTCCGGGATCGACGTCATCGTTGGCCACCCTCGCGCCGATCAGGGCAAGCGTTTCAATTCGGTGTCCTGGTTGCGTGATGGCAAGGTGGTCGGCTTCTACGACAAGTGGGATCTGCCCAATTACGCGGTTTTTGACGAGCGCCGCTATTTCGTTCCCGGAGACAAACCGCTCGTGATCGAAGTGGCCGGTGTTCAAGTCGGCGTGATCGTCTGCGAGGATACCTGGACGCCGGAGGCCTCTCGCGCCGCCAGAGATGCCGGGGCCGAGATCATCATTTCCACGCATGCCTCGCCGTATTACCAGCGCAAGCACCTTGATCGTGGACGCGTTCTGACCGACCGCTTCGATGAAACCGGCCTGCCGCTGGACTACCTGAATTGCGTCGGCGGCCAGGATGACCTGGTGTTCGATGGTCACTCGCTTGCCATTGACGGCCACGGGCAACTGTCGGCGCCGGCGCCGTTGTGCGAGGAAGCGCTCTTGTTGCTCGATTTCGATCCATCCAGCGGCCGTTATGACTACCGTCACTGGCCGCCCGGCGAGGTTGAGGATATGCCGGTGGTCTACCGGGTGCTGCAACGGGCGCTAAGAGATTATGTTCTGAAGAACAAGTTCGAATCGGTGGTCTTTGGCCTGTCTGGCGGCATCGATTCAGCGCTGACTGCGGCGCTGGCTGCCGATGCACTGGGGCCCGACAAGGTTCATGCCGTCATGATGCCCTCGCGCCATACCTCGGAGTTGTCGCTGATCCTGGCCTCCGAGCAGATCGAGTTGCTCGGCATTCATTACGAAAACATTTCGATCGAGCCGATCTTTCAGGCCCAGCTGAAGCAACTGGCCGAGGTGTTCGCCGGGACTCGCGAGAACTTCACCGAGGAAAACCTGCAGGCACGAGCACGCGGCAACATCATCATGGCGCTGTCGAACAAGTTCGGTCACCTGCCGCTGGCCACCGGCAACAAGAGCGAACTGGCAACCGGCTATTCGACCATTTACGGCGACATGTGCGGCGGCTTCAGTCCGATCAACGATTGCCTCAAGCAGCAGGTCTACGCGCTGTCGAACTGGCGCAACACCCTGTCTCCGGCCATCCCCCAGGGTGTTATCGACCGGCCGCCGTCGGCCGAACTGGCGCCCAATCAACTGGACCAGGACCGGCTGCCAGCCTACGATGTACTCGATGAGATCATCATGCGCTATGTCGAACAGGATCAGTCCATTTCCGAGATCGTGGCCACCGGCATCGACGAGGCCGTCGTTCGTCGTGTGGCCGGCATGGTGCTTCGGGCGGAGTACAAGCGTCGGCAAGGCGCGCCCGGGCCGCGTATTTCGCGCAAGGCCTTTGGTCGCGACCGTCGCTATCCCATCACCTCCGGATGGCGTGACAGCGGAGTGCATGATTGACCGGGTAGCGGAATATCCCGGATATTCGTTGATGATTGCCATGTTTTTTGGGCGTTGGACCAGGTGAATCGCGCCAACCTTCGTTCCGAAACCGTCGCCGAGGCCGCCCGGCTGCTGCTCACCGCGTTCGAAGACTATAACGCCAGCTTTTCCGACATCACCAGACGGGCACGTCGGCGATTCGAACAGGCCGATCGCAAGGGCATGCGGGCCGATTCAGTCGCCAGGCTGGAGCTTTATGACACGTCTGCTGACGAAGCCATTTCACGGCTCGAGCAACATCTGGCAGAACGCCTGTTTTCACGCACCCTCTGGCGCGATATCCGTGCAGGTTACGGCGGGTTGATCGAAGGCCAACTCGATGCTGAGTTGTACAAGACCTTTTTCAATACTGTGACCCGACGCATGTTCAAAACTCGCGGCGTGGATCCGGCAATCGAGTTCGTGGCACTCGATATCGAACCAACCAATCGGATCACGCATCCGGTCGCCCGTTACACCTACGCGGTCGGCGGTGATCTGCCGCGGGCCTTTCTGCGGATTCTCAATGACTATGCCTTCAGTGTGCCTTACATGGATGTCGCAAGCGACGCCGACGGGCTGGCCCGATTGTTGCGGCGATCTTTCGCAGAACTTGGCGAGTCCGGGGTGCTTGCCATCGAGTTGATGGAAACGGTGTTCTACCGGGAAGGACGTGCCTACCTGGTCGGACGCGCCTTCGGTGCCAACCATTATCTGCCGTGTGTCATCGTGCTTTGCCGGGACGAGGACGGACTGCGTGCAGACGCCTTGCTGACGCGACGACAGCAGGTCAGTATCCTGTTCGGCTACACTTTCAGTTATTTTCTTGCCGACTTGCCCACGGTCGGCGATACGGTTGTTTTCTTGCGGACACTGTTGCCGGACAAGCCCGTCGACGAACTTTACACTGTGCTGGGAAGAGCGAAGCAGGGCAAGACTGAACGTTACCGATCATTTTTTCGCCATCTCGAACTGCACCCGGATGAGCCCCTGGTGGAGGCCGATGGTCAGCGCGGACTGGTGATGCTGGTTTTCACCCTGCCGTCGTATGCCCTCGTGTTCAAGCTGATCCGGGATCGCTTCGCACCAACCAAGAAATTTGGCCGCCGCCAGGTCATCGACCGTTACCGGCTGGTCTTTCGCCATGACCGGGTCGGCCGCCTGATCGACGCCCAGGAGTTCAGGCACCTGCGCTTTCCGATCAGCCAATTCTCCTCACAGTTGCTCGAACAACTCGAATCCGAGTGCGGCCGCAGCATCCAGATCGACCGCCAAAGCGTGGTGATCCAGCACTGTTATGTCGAGCGGCGCTTGCGGCCATTGGACCTTTACCTGGCAGAAGCAAACAGCCAGGCGGCAACGCTGGCGGTGCTGGATTACGGACAGGCATTGAAGGACCTGGCCCGTTCGAACATCTTTGCCGGAGACCTGCTGCCGAAGAATTTCGGCGTGACCCGATCGGGGCGCGTGATCTTCTACGACTATGACGAGTTGCGGCTATTGACCGATTGTCGCTTCCGTCGCCTGCCGCCGGCGCGCGATGACCTGATGGAGTTCAGTGACGAACCCTGGTTCAACGTCGACAGCGATGATGTTTTTCCCGAACAGTTTCCGCGTTTCATGGGCTTGAACACGGGGCATCTGGCATTGATCGAACAAGCTCACGGCGACCTGTTTCAGCCAGCCTGGTGGCAGGAAATTCAGGCGCGGATCAGCGCTGGAGAATCACTGGATGTGCCGCCGTACAGCGAAGAGGCCAGGCTTCGCGCCAAGTAGGCAACATCTGGCCCGGCGGTGCGCGTGCTACCATCAGATGGCGTTCTTCGTTGGTGTAGAGGAATCTGTTGATTCATGACCCGTCGTACCCTGTTGCTGACCAATCCCGGCAGTCGCTCCGGTGAGCGTGTTCGCCAAGAGGTTCGCCAACAGCTTGAGAACATGGGCCCGTTGCTTGCCGTCGAGCCGGATGGTCCTGCCGAATGGTTCCAGGTGATCAAGGCGCATGCTGGTCGTGTTGACCAGGTCGTGGTCGGTGGGGGTGACGGTACGATCAACATGGCGCTCGATGGCCTTATCGAGACGGGGCTGCCGATGGGCCTGTTGCCACTGGGCACGGCCAACGATCTTGCGCGGTCGCTGCAGATCCCGGAAGACCTGGACAAGGCATTGGCCATCATCGAGACCGGGCAGATCCGACGAATCGACGTGGCGTATGTCAACGACAAGAGTTTCGTCAACGCGGTTGGCCTGGGGCTCGGCCCACGAATGACCCGGGAAATGACGCCCGAGATCAAGTCACGCTGGGGCGTTGCTGCCTACCTGGTCGGCCTCAGTCGAGCGGTCCGCAAACACAAGGCTTTCCGTGCCGAAGTTGCTGGTGACGGCCGCTCGCACTGCGCCCATTTTTTGCAGATCACGGTGGCCAATGGTATCCACTACGGGGGTGGACTGACCATTGCCGACGACGCCCGGCTGGACGATGGGAAGCTGGACGTCCTGCTGATCCGACGCCAGAGCCGCCTGGATATGCTGAGCAATATCCTTCGCCTTCGGTTCGGCAAGATTCGGGGTGCGATGGACATGAGCCACTGGCGCTGCGACCAGGTCAGGATCAACACGGATGATCCCATGGATGTGACCGCCGACGGGGAACTTGTGGCTCGTACACCAGTCGTCTGCCGTGTACGGCCCGGGGCGCTGGGTATCCTTGTCCCAACAGACAGAACTTGAACCAGGAGTCGCTGCAATGACGATCCTCTATTCGAACGCTGAGGCCGCGTTGCTTCAGGCCGGCGCCCTCAGCCGCAAGCTGAAGCACCGCTACGAACAAGCTGTGGCCGAACTGATCGGTCCCGGCGCCCTGGCCGACCTTCTTGTGCAGCGGGCCGCTGAGCACGAAGCCATGATCGGACGACTCGATAAGCTGGCCAGCGCGAAGGATTTCCTGCCGCGGGAAGCGGATTTCGAAATCGAGGATCTGCAAAAGCTGGCCGACCGTTTCCGAAGCTGGGTCGATGAAGAGGCCGCCGAGCACCTGATGCAGCAGTTTGCCGAAGGCGAGCGGGAACTGGCCGAAGAGCTCGAGCTTGCCAGGCAGGACACGGAGGTCGGCAGTACGCTCGATGATCACCTGGACGCCACTCGTGCGGCGATCGAGCGTCTTCCTGGGGCCGCTGGGGGATAGCTGGTCGGTGGGCTACCCCCCCAACGCGCCGGCAATCCGTTCTACCGCACTTTTCAGCGTCTTGAGGTCACAGGCGAACGACAGGCGCAGATGACCCGGGGCGCCGAAGGCGGTGCCGGGTACCGTGGCGACGCCGGCTTTTTCCAGCAGATGCTCGGCCAGGGCGAGGTCGTCCGCCAGACCCAGGGCTTCGATTGCCTTAGAGCAATCGGCAAAAGCGTAGAACGCACCCTGGCCCGGCATACAGGTGACGCCGGGCAGCGCATTCAACGCTGGAATCAGCCAGTCGTGGCGTTTCCTGAATGCCTGGCACATTTCGGCCACACAAGCCTGGTCGCCGTCCAGGGCCGCAGTTGCGGCCGCCTGGCTGATGGAGCAGGGGTTGGAGGTGCTTTGGCCCTGGATCTTGCGCATTTCCTTGATCAGGTTGGCCGGCCCGGCAGCATAGCCAATGCGCCAGCCCGTCATGGCGTAGGCCTTGGAGACGCCATTGATGACCACCAGCCGGTCTTTGAGTGCTGGCATGAGCTGGCCCAGGCTGGTGAATGGTTCATCGGCCCACCAGATGTGCTCATAAATGTCGTCTGAGCAGATCAGCAGGCGCGGGTATTCCAGCAGGACTTCGCCAAGGGCAAGCAACTGCTTGCGACTGTAGGCCCTGCCGGTCGGATTACTGGGCGAATTGAAGATCAGAAGCCGGGTCTGGTCGCTGATCGAGGCCTCAAGTTGAGCCGGGGTGATCTGGTAGTCGGTTTTCTCGGTGGTATTCAGGATGGCCGGCGCGGCTCCGGCAAGGCGCACCATGTCGGGGTAGGACACCCAGAACGGGGCGGGAATGAGGACTTCGTCGCCCTCGTCCAGCAGGGCCTGAAGCAGGTTGTAGATCGATTGCTTGGCGCCGCAGGAAACCAGAATCTGGGCGGGCTCATAGTCAAGGCCATTGTCACGACTGAGCTTGCCGATGATCGCCTGCTTGAGCGCTGGGGTGCCGTCGACCGCGGTATAGCGGGTCTGTCCCGATTTGATGGCCTCGATCGCCGCGCGCCGAATGTGGGCCGGAGTCGCGAAGTCGGGCTCGCCCATGCTCAGGGAGATGATGTCCTTGCCTTCGGCCCGCAATTCCGCCGCCTTCATGCTCATGGCAATGGTGGCAGAAGGCTTGACCTGGGCGACGCGCGCAGAAAAACGGATACTCACAAATTGTTACTCCCTACTGAAAGGCATCATGTTGACCCACGCCTGAACCGTGGCCGCATACAATTATAGTATGAGCAGACGCTTCCGAATGGCTTCCAGCTACGAACCCGCCGGTGATCAGCCCGAGGCCATCCGACAACTGGTCGAAGGGCTTGAGGCCGGGCACAGCCACCAGACTCTGCTGGGTGTGACCGGGTCGGGAAAAACATTCACCATGGCCAATGTGATCGAGCGGGTCCAGCGTCCGGCCCTGGTCATGGCGCCAAACAAGACCCTGGCGGCCCAGCTCTACGGGGAATTCAAGGCCTTTTTTCCCGACAACGCGGTCGAGTATTTCGTGTCCTATTACGACTACTACCAGCCCGAGGCCTACGTGCCGTCCACGGACACCTTCATCGAGAAGGACGCCTCGATCAACGAACATATCGAGCAGATGCGCTTGTCGGCCACCAAG
>JBLRWT010000010.1:0-18244 GCA_047921095.1 Wenzhouxiangella sp.
CTCTCGCGGAGCGAATCTCTTCGCGCCGGCACTTTGATCCTGTCTGCCGGGTAATCGGCGATGACGACCACCACCTGGTTCGTATTCATCGGGCTGTTGCTACTTGTGGTGGGCTTTACATTTTCCTACCTCAAAAGTGTGCCGGTAACTTCTGCCATTGTGTACCTTGTTGTCGGGTGCATTGTCGGACCAATGGGATTTGGCCTGTTCCATTTCAATCCGCTGAAAGAATCAGCCTTGCTCGAAGTCTTGACCGAAATCGCAGTGCTGGTCTCTTTGTATTGCGCCGGCGTGAAAATGCCGGCACCGATCAGCTTGCGGCGCTGGAGCACTCCAGTGCGCCTTGCGGTTGTATCAATGTCGATTACCGTGGGGATGGTAACGTTGTTCGGATACTACTGGCTCGGTCTGCCACTCGGGGCTGCGGTACTGCTGGGAGCCGTGCTTGCACCCACCGACCCTGTGCTGGCAACCGAAGTCCAGGTCCGTCATGCCGATGACTCCGACCGTCTTCGTTTTGCACTGACCTGCGAAGCCGGAATCAACGACGGCAGCGCCTTCCCGTTCGTAATGCTCGGGCTGGGTCTGCTGGGCCTGCACGACCTCGGGGATTCCGGTGGACGCTGGCTGGCCATGGATGTGCTCTGGGCCACCGGCGCAGGCATCGGCATCGGCATCCTGGCGGGTTGCGCTACCGGCTGGCTGGTTTGCAAGTTGCGAGCAGTTTTCGTGGGTGCGGCTTTTCTGGAAATCTTCCTTGGCCTGGGCCTGATCGCGTTCGTCTACGGAATCTGCCTGCTGGTGGATGCCTGGGGTTTTCTGGGCGTATTCGCCGCTGCGGTGGCCTTGCGCCACACCGAACTGAGCCTGGCCGGCCGCGAACAGGTAGCCCCGGGACACGCCGGAGCAGAGGGCATTTTCAACGGACGAGCCGTCGAACATGTGCATGTGAGCGAAAGCTCGCTGGTATTCAACGAGCACCTGGAGCGACTCTCGGAAATCGTACTGGTTCTCTTGATCGGCGGTTCGCTGTTCTGGAATTCCTGGAGTTGGCAAGCGATCGGCTTTGCCGCATTCCTGTTCTTCGTCGTTCGCCCCGTCAGCGTCCACCTGGGGCTGTTGGGAAGCAGAGCGTCGATGCGCATTCGGAACCTTGCGGGATGGTTTGGCGTTCGCGGTATTGGCTCGATGTACTATCTGATGTATGCCATTCAACACGGGTTGCCGGAAGAACTGGCGCTGCAACTGCTTCATTTGACCCTGGTCGCGGTCGCATTGTCGATCCTGGTGCACGGAGTCTCCGTCAAGCCCGCTTTTGCAGTCTTTTGGCGTAAGTGAGTTTCTCCATGGTTGACCACTTCTGCCCTTGGGGTAGAATGGACCGACAAGCAGTATTCCGGTTTCAAGGGAGGCGCCTGCCCCATGACCACCAGCAAACCGAGCAACACGGAACAATTGCGCGCTGATGCCGAAGGCCGAATTCGGGCCGGAACGGCGCCGCCGACAGCCGGTTGGGGGGTCGGAACCGAGGCACTATCCCTGCTGTACCGCCTTGCCAGCGATTCGGAAAGCTCCGCCGATGCCCTGAAACTGCTGCACGAATTGCAGACCCATCAGGTCGAGCTGGATCTTCAGCATGCCCAGATCATGGAGAACGAACACCAGCTGGCCCTGCAGGTCGGCCATTTCCAGGCGCTTTTCGATCATGCGCCAGCCGGCTACCTGGTGCTCGGGCGGGATGGCCGCATTGTTCGATCCAATCGGACTGCAAGCGAGTTGTTCGGAGTGGACGCGGATCAGCTCGAAGATCACATGCTGACCAGCCTGCTGAGCCCGGAAAGCGGGCCGGCGATTCTGGCGGCGCTGGAACAAGCCGAAACCGGCACCCCCCCCGATGCCGTCCAGGTCCAGACCCTGGACTCCCGCCCGCTTGGCCTGTTATCCGGCATGGCCCCGGGAGAGGACGCCGTTCTGGCGCTGGTGTTTCCGGATGGCACCGCCCGGGGAAGCTGACCTGACACCCCGGCTGCCAGATTCACTGGCTGGCTACTCTCGCAGTGGCTGATCAGCCCGCCATCGGTATCGTCGGCATCGGCGCCTCCGCCGGCGGGCTGGAGCCTTTGGAAGAGTTCATGGCGCATATACCGGCCGACAGCGGCCTGGCCTATGTCGTCGTCCAGCACCTGGCACCCACCGCGAAAACCCAGCTCTCGGAGTTGCTGCAGCGCGTCACTTCACTGGCCGTGCACGAGGCACGCCAGGGTGAGTCGATCAAGCCGAACTGCGTTTACGTCATCCCGCCAAACACCGAGATCCGCGTGGTCAAGGATCACCTGCAGCTGGCCAGGCCGACTGAACCCAGGGGCCTGCGACTACCCATCAATGTTCTGTTCTCTTCCCTGGCCAGTGCCCGCGGGGAGAATGCCATTGCCGTGGTCCTGTCCGGAATGGGATCGGACGGGACCCTGGGCCTGCAGGCTGTCCGGGCGGTCGGCGGCCTGACGGCGGTGCAGACACCGGAATCGGCTCAGTTCGATTCGATGCCCAAAAGCGCAATCGCCGCCGGATGCGCCGACATCCTGGACACCGCCGCGGCCTTGCCGGAACGCATCCTGGACTACCTCAAACAGGTCCGGAATCAAGCTGTAACAGGTTCAGACCCGACCCGATCGCCATCAAGCCAGGATGCACTGAGCTCCATCATCGCCCTGCTGCGACAGCAAACCCGGCATGATTTTTCGCTATACCGCTCCAGCACCCTGCACCGCCGCATCGAGCGTCGCCTGGCCATTCACGGTTTGAGCCGACTGAGCGATTACGCCAGCCTGCTTGCCCACAGCCCGCAGGAAGTGGATCTGCTGTTCAAGGAAGTACTGATCGGCGTGACCGAATTTTTTCGCGACCCGGAAGTCTGGACACACCTGGCCGATGTTGCCTTACCGGAACTCCTGGGCAGAAAGCAGAAGCATTCGGGACTGCGCGTCTGGTGCATCGGTTGCTCGACCGGCGAAGAGGCCTACTCCCTGGCCATGACCATGGTCGAAGCCATGGATAGTCAGCCACGCGATTTCAAGCTGCAGATTTTTGCCACCGACCTCAGTCCGGATGCGATAGAACGTGCGCGTCGCGGTGAGTACCCGCTCACCATCGCGTCAAACGTGAACGAAACACGCCTGGCCCGATTCTTCAGCAAACACGACGGCCATTACCGGATCAACAAGGCGATCCGCGACCAGGTGCTGTTTGCGCAACATGACGTGATCCTGGACCCGCCCTTTACCCGGCTCGATATGATTTCCTGCCGCAATCTGCTTATCTATTTCGATCCGCAACTGCAACAGAGACTGTTACCCTTGTTGCACTACAGTCTGCGCCCGGGCGGCCTGCTGTTGCTTGGGAATTCCGAATCGGTTGGCCGACTCGGCCACCTGTTTCTCCCCCTGCAGTCCAAGATGCGGCTTTTCCGGCGCCAGGATCGCGCCGCCGCTACGGGACCTGATTTCCTGCTCACCTCCTATCCTCCGCTTTCGGGCAAAGCCAAGGAACCCGACGTGAAGAAACCCGAACATTCCGAACAGTCCGACGGCAGCCTTCAAGCGGCAGCCGACCGGCTTTTGTTACAGGTCTTTTCCCCGGCCGCAGTGGTATTGAACCGCGATGCCGATATCGTCTACATCAGCGGCCGTACCGGGAAATACCTGGAACCGGCGGCCGGAAAGGCGAACTGGAACATTCACGCCATGGCGCGTGAGGAACTGAGAGCCCCCTTGGCCCAGGCCCTGAAGAAGTCAACCGCTGAAGCCGCTCCGGTCAACCTGTATGGTCTCGAAGTCAGCGCCAATGGCAGTCCGCAACGGGTGGACCTGACCGTCCAGGCGTTGCAGGAGCCGGCCAGCCTGCGCGGGCTGACCATTGTCGTATTTCGCGAGGCAACGGTTCCATTTACGTCGCCTGAACAAGGAAAAGGCAAGGAATCGCGAGCCACGCAGGCTGCTGCCCAACGCCACCGGGACGAGGTCCAGGCCTTGCGCGAGGAGGCCAGGCGCTACCGTGAAGAAGCCGAAGCGGCGAGTGAGGAACTGCAATCAACCAATGAGGAGCTGCAGTCGACCAATGAAGAGCTGACCACCTCGAAAGAGGAATTGCAGTCCATGAACGAAGAGCTGCAAACCATCAACAACGAAATGCAGTCCAGGCTGGATGATCTCCTGCTGGCCCAGAGTGACATGCAGAATGTTCTCAACAGCATAGAAATTGCAATTCTGTTCCTGGATCGGGACCTGAACGTGCGTCGCTACACCGAACGTGCGGCCGATATCATCAATCTGCGCGAAAGTGATGTCGGCCGTCCCTTGAGCGACCTGACGACCAGTCTCCAGTATCCGGACCTGCAGCGCGATGTCAGGGAAACGCTGCGCAGCCTGCAGCCGACCAACAAACAGATACAGTCGTCAGACAAGCGCTGGTTTGCCGTTCGCGTCATGCCCTACCGCCGCCTGGATGATGTGATCGACGGGGTCGTGATCACCCTGCTCGACATTACCGAGACAAAGAAAGTCGAACAGTCCCTGCGCAACCCTGACGAATGACGGCAAACAGGCTACTGGGCCACCAGGCCAGTCGACCAGGAGGAATAGCTTCGGCGTCTGGCCGCATCCGCGCGGCGGCGTGTCGTCTGCGCGCTGTCGCATGCTGGAGATTCAGGGGAAAGACACCCATCACTCGAATCCATCCTTGAAGATCAGGTCTTCATCAATCGGTCCTGCCGCCAGCACCCGGGAGACGGCGGAAAATTCAGAGGTGTTGCCCAGGCTGTCGGTTGCCGTGGCCACCAGGAACTGACCGGATTCGATCCGTGACGAGCTGAATGTCAGCGTTCTGTCGCCGGCAGCCGGATAGCCATTTGCGATGAGAAACAGCCGACCCTGCTCACGTTCGCCATCGGCCACAAAGAACTCGATAACCAGGGGGAAGTTGTCGACCTGATCCGGCACGGAATAGGTGATCGAGACAATGCTGCCTTCCTTGAACGTGCTGCTCATTGTCGGTGCGGGCTGCAGCCTGTTCGGCCCGGTACCGGGAGGATCGAATTCATGCCCGTCCTGCAGCAGGATTCCGCGACGCTTGTTGGCGTATATGGCATTGCGCTGTATCCGGTTTCGGTCAGAGACCATTCGCTCCATGAAAATCCCGTCGTCGTTGAAGGCAAAGACATTCGCCTGCCCCGCTCCCGATCCGCCAATCGTTGTCAACGCGCCGCGGATGATGTCGATCCCCCCGAGCTGGTTGCCCAGATCGAGCTGACCGCTGGGGTCGGTACCGAAATAGTTGCCCTGCACCAGTGTGTTCTCGGTCGGCTTGGGCTGTAGTCCATCACTGTCGATAAACAACCCGGCGGTGCCGTTGAAACCGATGACATTCCCGCGGATGGTCACCCGATCCTGGAGGACACCGATCAGATTATGGTCCGCACCCGGCCCACCGAAGATGGCGATGCCTGCCCAAGCATTGCCCAAGGGGCTGACGCCATCAGCGGCGGTGCCGATCCGGTTGCCCAGGACGGCGTTGTTGATCGGCATGTTGTCTTCCGGCTCTTCGCCACAGATGAATCCGCCGAAAATCATCACCCCGTCGATTCCGTTGGCCGAAATCAGGTTGGCCTGCGCTGGTTGGGATCCGCCGATCACGTTGCCCGAACTGTCGCAGGCCAGAAGGACACCGCCGCCCCGGTTGCCCGGGCCGGGCACCATGCCTGAGCTATCGGTACCGATGGCGTTGCATTCGATGCGATTGTCGTTCGAGCCGACCAGCGCCACCCCGTGCGCGAAATGACGAATATTCAGGCCACGGATCACGCTGCCGTTACTGCCCGATGCCAGGTGCAGACCATGGACTTCCTCGGCACCTTCCTCGGCACCGTTCCCCTGCAGGACGATGCGGTAGGCGGATCGCTCGAAGACATCGGCCTGGCATACATTCGCATTTCCCGGCTGGGTCGAACCATCCAGGACTACCGGAGTGGTGATCAGTGGCAGGCTCCGGCCGACCTGTGTGTCGATGCTGATCACGCACAGGCCGTTGGGGCAGCCGGCAATGTCGAAATGGATGTTGACCGGTGCCGGGCCCGCATGGTTGGCCTCCTGCAACGCGGCTCTAAGCGTGCATTCCGGAAGCCCGCCGATCAGATTGCCGGTAGCACACACACCGTCCAGCCCGGCAACGGCATCATCGCCGGTCGAGTTGACCGTGAAGGTCTGGGCAGACAGCGCGCCGGACAGCATCAGACCTGCGGTCAGTACCGCCGGGGCGAGCCCGCGGACAAGAAACTGTTGCTTGTGCAGCGGTCCGAATATCATGGCTGCAGATCTCCGGTCCCGGCCTTCTGGTGGCCCTGTAACGGATCGACGCGGTCTCGACAGTTGCTCGCGACCGTCATCGAAAATCCGCCTGAATAAGCATTGGCAGAAAAACGGGAGATGTTCCGGGATAAAGTATTTTTCATTGGCCGCCCTGTATGTGGATGCGCCGAAAAGTCGGCTGCAGTAATTCAAGCCTGCCACTCACCCCACCCCGGGTCAGTACGATGGCGCACATACCAGTACAACCGTATGTATTGCCACATGCAGAAAGTCCGGCCAAAAGTGTCGATCACTCGAATCGGTCCTGAAAGATCAGGTCGTCCTCCAGGCAATTGAAACAGGCCAGGGCGAAATCCTGGCGGGCGCTTGTCGGTTGCCAGGGGTCCAGTGCATCGCCGGCGATTTCGGCGGCTGACACGATGATCGTGACCGCGCCCTGATGCTGGTCCGGATTCAGGTAGACCGCCTCCAGGTTGTTGCGCCCGTCCGGTTGGCCGCCTGGCGCCGACCAGCCGTCGGCACCGATATCGTTGCCGGCGTAGTTCAGACGATCGGCTTGTACCAGCAGATCGAGATCGTTGACCCAGGCCGGCGTGCTGCCGCCCAGACCATGGCCCGGTGCGTCGGTCCAGGCCAGCATGATGCGCATGGGTGCCAGCGGGTCGGCCGCGTTGATGTGGAAGCGCCTTTCCTGGCCGCTTGCCGTCAATACGGTCTTCTGGTCGTGGACCTGGAGCGCGCCGGCACCCGCCATGACCGCCTGAAGATCCAGCCGGCCATAGCCCTGGAAGCGATCCGGACGATGGCCCATGGTCTCGCCATCGGCATTGAGGCTGCCGACCAGGTCACGAGCGCCCCCGGCAAACACCGCCCGGGCCAGAGCTGGAGAGGGTCGTGTACCGGTCTCGGCAATGAATTTTTCGCTCCAGACGGCAATCGCCCCGGTGACGATGGGTGAGGCATAGGAGGTGCCGCAGTAGTTGAAGGCATGGGCAGAATCAGAATCGGCCACGGTACTGTCGGCGCTGCAACCCGGCGCCACCAGTTGCACGACCTGGCGACCGTCGCAGGCTGGGCCATGGGCCGAATTCGCCGACAGGCTGTAGATGTCTGTCCCCTGGAAGCCCGAGCCGTCGACCATCCAGCTCGAAGCCACCGCCAGCAGATTCTTTGCCTCATCGGGCGCGCCCAGTGAACTGGGTGCGCAGGCACCGTCGCCATCGCCATTGCCGTTCATGATGGACCAGACCGCCAGTATCGGATGCTGGCCGGGCCGGCCGGGATCTGCATCACGACTGATCAGGTCGACCTGACGGGTGGGGATGTCGTAGCCTTGCGGAGTATCGCTGGACCCCCAGGCATTGTTTGCCAACCAGGCACCGCTGCGCGCGGAATCCTCGAAGATCTTCAGCATGCCATCCGGGACCAGTCCGCCCGGTCCGTTGCCGTCGAGGAACAGGCTCCAGACCTGGCTGACCAGCCCGGCACCCGGTGCCATGCCCTGGCCGCGCAAAAAACCGTTAAGCGTGATTCCACTCGCGCCTGTTCCGGCCAGCGCACCGGCGATGTGGGTGCCGTGATTGGCCGCCGGCATTTCGGTGCAACTGGCGTGCTCGCCCAGGCAGGGCAGCATGCGCCCGGCCAGATCCAGGTGGCTGGCCAGAACCGGACTGTCGATGACGCTGACAACAACGCCGCTGCCGTCGAACCCGGCATCGCTCAACCAGTCGGCATAGCCACTGAAAATGATACCGGCCTCGTCGATGCCGCCGGCCACCGACTGGTTGCTCATCTCGCCACGCTGCCCGGCATCCGGTGGAATGGCCTGCACGGTGTAGACGAAAGGCAGTGCGGCCAGGTCGAGATAGCGATTACCCGGCACGGCCATGTGCACGATGTTGAAGTTCGAATCCTGCGGGCTGCTGCTGATGACCAGCCCCAGACCGGACAACCCGGCATGAACCTGCCTGGCATCGGCGTGCGCACTGGTCAGCAGCATGGTGTTGACAAATGCGGGGCCAAGCTGGCGCAAATGAGGCTGGACCTTCCAGGCCGGCAGCATGGGACCAAGCCATCGCGACTCCGCTCGCTGGCCGACTGCAACAATGTTATCCCGGCTGGCCCAGACCAATTGACTGAACGGGTGAAGTGACTGCGCCGGCTTGACGCCGCCATCACGAACGGTCTGCAACCACCCGGGCCGGACCGGGCCGTCAAACTGAACCAGGTAGAAGTCGCCGGCCGGGTCGGGGCGGTAATCCGCCCATCGTCCGGCAGCGCGGTCCAGACCAGGTGAATCGACAAGTGGATCGAACCGCTCACCGCCCAGCTGCAGCGTGAACGGATCGTCCAGCGTTTTGACGATCAGGCCCTGCTGTTTCATGTCCGCCAGTTCGGCCGGGCTCAACCGGCCCCAGGCGAAGGCACCATAATCGGCAAGCCCCAGATCCGAGCAGATGCGGGCCTCGTCCGGGCTGGTAATCTGCACCCTGACCCACGATGATTCGGCACCGCAGGCAGCCAGGCTCCAGCCCAGCAGCAAGCCGGCCTGTAGGAGACGAGCAGGTGCCTTAGCAAGCATGGGGCGCGAACTGCCGCTGATAGGCATCCAGGGCAGCCGGATAGCAATCACAGGCGACGGACTCAAGGCCAGAGCGCGACAACACCTGGATATGACCACGAGCGTATCGGATCAACTGCTGTTCCTGCAGATGACCAGCCGCGATCGTCACTGCGCTGCGGCGCACGCCCAGCATGTCCGACAGGAACTGGTGGGTCAGTACCAGAGGCATCCCCCGAGCGCGATCGTCCATCATCAGCAGCCAGCGTGCCAGGCGCTGGGCAACTTCATGGAAACTGTTGCAGGCGGCGGTCTGGGACAGTTGCTCGATGAGCACGAACAGGTAGCCATGGACGATGCGCATCAGGGCCGGGCTGTCCTCGAGCTGTTTCCGGAAAGCGGCCGCCGAGATCTGCAGGGCAAGACCACTCCCCTGGACGATGGCCAGCGAGGAGTGGCGCTGCACGCCCAGGGCCAGCGTCGCACCCAGCATCCCTTCGTAACCGATCATGCCAATTTCCAGAGGCTGGTGGCCATCGATCCGGGCCGTGACCGAGATGATTGCCGTGGTCGGGAACAACACCCGGGACACCGGCGCACCGGCTTCAGCGATCACTTGATCGAATTCCAGCTCAACCGGCTGGCAGGCGGCCAGTAGCGACCGCGCGACAGCAGCGGGTAATCGATCGATCAGTTGATTGCTGTTCGGCACTGCAAGATCGGTGGCCGGCACCGCAGATGTCAATGTCATGATTTATCCCGAGCATGGAACCATCACCTGCTGTTAAGGGCCGGTGTTGCAGCATCCATGGCCTGATCAATACTCAACTGGCGTACCGATACCCGTCTGTTCGTCACGACACATTGGACCCTTCTGCTGTCAGGGCTTTGGCACCAATCGGCAACGGACCAGACTGGAGCCGAATTCGCGCAGGTATCGATGACGCAGGAATGCCAGTCCCCGAATAGGGACGGTTTCCAGCCAGTCGATCTTCAGCGGGCTGGCCTGGACCAGCCGCTCGAACTCCGCTATGCGCATCTGGTTCAGGCCGCCCTCGACTTCACCGAAACATTTAGCGCCGTCCTGGCGAAAGCGGGCTCGCCATTCAATCAGCGCGCGCTCGGTGAAAATCAGGTGCGCCCAGGGGAAGACTGAAAAAAGGTGGCCGCCATAAGGGTGCAGCCAGGTTGGCCCGAATGACACCATGACCTCGCCCGTCGGTTTGAGCAACCTGCTCATGATGTCGAGTATGGCCAGTGGCTCGGAGAAGTGTTCGAAGGCATCGAAACTGACAATCAGGTCGGCGCGCTCTTCGGTTGTCATTGCAAAACTGCATCGGCCTTGCACGCCGGCCTGCGAGGCACGCCGGCTTGCCCGATCCAGGTGTTTCTGCTGAATGTCCAGACCGATGACCCGACAGTCGGGTGCCGCCCTGGCCAGGGCAATGGCCTGTTGACCATCACCGCACCCGAAATCGATGACCGTCTTGCCGGCAAGCCCGGATCGCAATCGTTCACCGAATGCCGCCTCGATCTTCCCGTCCACTGCATCAGATTCAGGACAATCGCGCCGCGGAACATCTTTTGCGATCGCCGTGAGAATACGCACACCGACTGATCCACCTAATACACCCATGCGTGACCTGCCCTGGTCGGTTCGACAACTCGTGATTGTGACGCAGCATGCCAGTGAAGCTCTGTACGCCAGCGCACCAATCGCTGTTTCGTTCGCAAGCGCACAGATAAACTTGGCAAGATGCTGGAAGATCACTCTCCCCGATCGTGATTGGAAGGCAGGAGTGGCACACATGTTTCAAACTTATGAACCGACGTCGATCGGGGAACCCACAAGTACTGTCGGTGAACCATCCGGGCTCACTCGAATTCAACCGCACCGTCTAGCCAGGCTCGCAACCCGCATTCAGATCCATCATGGGTTGATGGGAAGACTGGTTCGTCAGCAAAGCCTGCGCTGGTTCGGGATGTTGGCGGTCGTCGAAATCAGCCTGCTGCTGTTTGCTCCCTGGCTGGCGATCCAGACACGCTTCCATGCCGATCCGGCGTCACTGGATGCTGCCAGCGTGATGTTGCCGCTTCACAGCATCGTGTTCTCCGCAGTGATCTGGATCAGCATGATGGCGCTCGGCATGTACCAGCGTCATGGCCGCGAGATCAAGGGTGTAGTGATCGGCACGCTGACTCGCCTGGTCGTGGCAATGGCTGGCGGGACGCTGGTCCTGATGGTGCTCTATTTTCTGGCACCGGGCCTGGAAGTCGGGCGCGGTGTACTCGCGCTGTCACTGGGCTATGCCTTCCTGCTTTTGATCCTGTCGCGCATGGCATTCTCCAGGCTTGCCCACGGTGGCCGTTTACGCCGCCGCGCGCTCTTTCTTGGTGAAGGAAGCAGGGCTTCAGCATTACTTGAAGACGCACACCTTGAAGAAGAGCTTCGTTCAGCCAACATTGTTGGCTTTGTCGCCAACGGAACCGGTGCCCAGTCAAAGCCGCTTACTCTGGATCCGGCTCGCGTGATCAAGGTCACCCGGTCGCTGGTGGACACGGCTTTCGAACAACAGATTGATGACATCGTCGTCGCCTCCGATGACATGCGCAACTGCCTGTCCATGGATGAACTGATGAGCTGCCGGCTGGCCGGCATCAACGTGTTGCGCCTGGACAGCTTCTATGAACGTGAAATGGGCCGCGTGATGCTTGAGGGCCTGCTGCCTTCATGGTTCATCTTTACCCCACGTTTCAACGGCACGGTACTGCGTCGCGTCAGTCGGCGTGTGTTCGATCTTTCTGCGGCTGTCGGCATTCTGCTGCTGGCCTGGCCGGCGATGATTCTGGTCGCCCTGGCCATCTGGCTGGAGTCCGGCGGCAAGGGTCCGGTGCTGTACTTCCAGCAGCGGGTCGGCGAAGGTGACAAGCTCTTCGCCCTGGTCAAGTTCCGGAGCATGGGTACCGACGCGGAACACGACGGCATCGCGCGTTGGGCGCAGGCCGGCGATAACCGTATCACTCGTGTTGGGTCATTGATCCGAAAGCTGCGTCTGGATGAGCTACCGCAACTGTACAACGTCATACGGGGCGATATGAGCATGGTTGGACCACGACCGGAACGGCCCGAGATCGTGGCAAGCCTGCAACGCGACATTCCCTACTACGGCCTGCGCCACAGCATCACTCCGGGCCTGACCGGCTGGGCCCAGTTGCGCTATCCCTACGGAGCTTCGGTCGCAGATGCGATCGAAAAGCTGCGCTATGATCTGTATTACATCAAGAATCAGAGTCTGCTGTTCGATCTGCAGATTCTGCTCCAGACCATCGAGGTCGTGCTGTTCCGGCGGGGAAGCCGATGAGTTGCCGGGCAGCCAGATTCGGGCCGGGTTTCCGATCGCCGGTTGTCTCGGTGATTACCCCGGTGTTCAATGGTGCAACCTGGCTGGGCGAGGCGCTGGACAGTGCACTTGCCCAGACCTTCCCGTCCATTGAAATCATCGTTGTCAATGACGGCTCGACCGATGACAGCCTGGCCATTGCGCGTTCCCGGGCCGACAACTGTGAAAAGATTCGAATCATCGACCAGCCCAACGCAGGTCTGCCGGCCGCCCGTAACCGGGCACTGAAGCTGGCTCGTGGTGCCTACCTGGCACTGCTTGACGCCGACGACGCGTGGTTTCCGAATCATTTGCTGTTGGCCATGAAGGCGTTTGAAGACGACCCTGACCTGGGCCTGGTTCATTCCAATATCCAGCGCGTCGATGCTGATGGTGCCGTAGTCGACATACCACCCAGATGCTGGCACGAGGATATGGATGCCTTCGAGGCCCTGGCCTTGCGTCACGAGCACGTATCCTGTCCCACCGCCGTCTTTTCGCGCACGGCGCTGGACACCGTGGGTGGCTTTGATCCCCGATTCACTGGCCTGGGCTGTGAGGATCGTGACCTCTGGCTGCGTATTGCAGAGCGATTTCGCATTCGCTACCTGGACCAGGTGACCGCTCGTTACCGGCTGCATCCGGCCAGCATGAGTGCTGCCGGCGAGCGCATGGCGCTGGCACGCCAGATGCTCGTGGCCAAACTGGCCGAGTCGGCGCGTGGCGCAAGACTGGTGTCGCGCATGGAGGCCATGATCGAAAGCGACCTGGGGCTGAGCCTTTCCGAACAGGGACGTCATATTCAGGCGATCGCCCGGCAATGGGCTGCCTTGCGCCAGGTTCCGACCGATCGGCTGATTCAGCGCCGCTTCATCGGTTCACTGCTGGCGCCCTGTCGCTCACTGACGCCGCGATATCTCCCGAATGCTTTTCGAGGTCGCGGCTGATGGCACGCAAGCCCACGATACTCGTGACCGGCGGAGCCGGTTACATCGGCTCCCATGTCGTGGCCCGACTCGGTGCTCGCGGCGAACGCGTCGTGGTGCTGGACAACCTCAGTACGGGCCATTCCCGGGCAGTGCTTCATGGCCGCCTGGTCGTTGGTGACATTGGAGACCAGCGCCTGCTGCGCGTCCTGTTCCGGGAATACCGGATTGAAACCGTTCTCCACTTTGCCGCACGCATCGTTGTCCCGGAATCGGTTGAAAAACCGCTGGAGTACTATGACTGCAACACGGCTAGAGCTCGCCTGTTGCTGGCCGAATGCAATCGGGCCGGCGTGGAACAATTCATCTTTTCGTCCACGGCAGCAGTCTACGGCGACCTGGCCGGCGAACAGGCGAACGAAGCCAGCCTGACCGAACCTGCCAACCCTTATGGTCGCTCGAAGCTGATGACCGAGTGGATGCTTGGCGACCTGTCGGCGGCATCAAGAATGCGCCATGTCATCCTGCGTTACTTCAACGTGGCCGGTTGCGACCACCTGGGCCGGATCGGCCAGGATACGCCCGAGGCCACGCACCTGATCAAGGTCGCCTGTCAGCACGCCGTGGGCTTGCGACCGGACCTGGAAATCTTCGGCACCGACTATCCGACACCGGACGGCACCTGCGTGCGCGACTACATTCATGTCGAAGACCTGGCTGAGGCTCATCTGAACGCGCTTGATTATCTGCGCACCGGGGCTGAATCCTTGACCGCAAACTGCGGTTACGGGCGCGGTTTCAGTGTTCGTGAGGTGATTGACGCTCTTGGGCGAATACATGGCCAGCGCCTCAAGGTCCGCGAATCCGGCCGACGGGCCGGTGACCCGGCAAGCATCGTGGCCAACAGCGACCTGATCCGGGAACGCCTGGGATGGCGACCCTCTTGCGACAACCTCGATCTGATCCTGAGCTCGGCGCTGGCCTGGGAAAGACAGCGCCTGACACGGGCACAGATGCAACCGGCCTTGCCGGCTCTTGCTGCATTGAGCCGGCCAAGTCAGGCCGCAAGACCAGGGCCCGATCAGTGAAGACATTCACCAGCGGTCAAGCGGCCATTCAAGCGGACAGTCAAGCCAATAGCAGGCTTCCGCTGGTCAGCGTGATCATTCCCGCTTTCAATGCAGCCCGTTTTCTGCCGCGGGCGCTGGCATCGGTCGCTGCACAAAGCTATCCGGCCGATCGAATCGAGACCATCGTGATCGATGACGGGTCGACCGACGACACGTCGGCAATAGCGCGAAGCTTCGGCGAGCGCATGCCAGGCCTGCAGGTTTTCAGCCAGCTCAACCAGGGTGTGTCGGCAGCGCGCAATCTGGGCATTGCGACCAGCACAGGTGAATTGATCGCCTTTCTCGATGCCGATGACCGATGGTTGCCCGACAAGATCGCCGCCCAGGTCGAGGTTTTTCAGGCCGACCCGACTGTGGGCCTGATTCACAGCGGCTTTGCTTTTGTCGATCAGGGCGGGCGAGCCTTGCCCGACTGGCCGCGGCAATCGCGCCTGGACCAGGGCGATGTCCTGCTGGAGTTCCTCTGTGACTTCTTCCTGATCACTTCCGCTGTCATGGTCCCCAAGGCAATACTGGAAAGTGTGGGTGATTTTGATGAGTCCCTGAAGGTCGGTGAGGACAACGAGCTGTTCCTGCGCATTGTCAGCGCTTTCCGGATTGGCTGTTCACCCCTGACCCTGCTGGAGCGTACCGTCCGGCCGGACAGCTTGAGCCGTCAGGATTTTGATCTGGACGCCAGCGTCGACCTGGCGACGATCGAGCACTTCCTTGCCCGGCATCCGGATTTCTTTCTTCAGCACCGCGAGCGTATCAACGCGCACCTGGCCAGCTACCTGTATGGCTACGGTTATCGGCTGCTGGATGAAGGGCAGGTCAGCCAGGCCCGCCGCATGCTGCGACGCTCCCTCGGGCGGCGCTGGTCGTTACCTGCCGCGCGCAGTCTGCTGCGCAGTTTTCTGCCCGATGCCCTGGCCCGTTCCGGACGGGCCATCCTGCGATGAGCTCACGCCCGGGAACAGCACCCCGCCCCCCGCTGCCGGAGGTGCAGGCAAGCGCCGACCCCCTTATGCCCCCTGCCTTCGGGAGCCGCTGGCGCGGCGCCCTGGCGCGTTCCCGCCTGGTGCGTGCATTTCGCCCGTGGGCCGGTCTGGCGACTTGTCTGATGTATCACCGCATCTGTCCGGATCAAGCCGAACATGACGACATGGCCCCGGGCTTTACCCCGAACCGTGAACTGAACGTCACGGTCAGCGCCTTCGACGAACAGATGGCGTTCGTGACGCAGAACTTCAACTGTATTTCACTGCCAGAAGCAGTTGAACAACTGGCTCGCGGGAAGCTGCCGGAGCGCAGCCTGATCGTGACCTTCGATGATGGCTATCTGGACAATCTCACCCTGGCCCTGCCGATTCTGCGCAAGCACGGCATCCCGGCGACCATCTACATCGCCACCGGGCTGATCGAGCAGGTCATCCCCCCCTGGTGGGATGAACTTGAAACTCTTGTTGCCGCCGTTGACGGATTCCATATTCAGTGGGACAGGAAATTCCTGCACTTATCGACTATAGATACTGCTGCCAAGCACCGAACCTTCGACATCCTCGACTCCATGCTCAAGCGAATGGATCAGGCGGAGCAAACCAGGTTCATGGGGCTGCTGAGACATGGCCCGACCAAGCACATTGGGCAGGACAATCAGTTTCTCAACCGTTCTCAGCTGATCGAGCTGGCCGCCGACCCACTGATCACGATCGGTGCCCATACCCATCATCACCTGACGCTCAGTGCGCTCAACCCCATCCGACTGCGCCATGAAATGATTCACTCGAAGGCGTTACTGGAGGACTGGCTGAAGCAGCCGATCGAACACCTGGCTTATCCATTCGGCGGTCAGACGCAGGCGGCTAGTCGCGAATTCAGTGTGGCTGCCGAGCTCGGCTTTTCGTCTGCCGTGACCACACGGCTGGGACATTTTCAGGGCTTTCACAAAAAACACCTGCTTGCCCTGCCGCGCATCGGCATCGGGCACCAGGACTGCATGGCACGATTCGAGTGGAAGCTCAGCGGCCTGTACAGCATGGCCAGACGGCCGATCAGTCGCTTTACCTGCTAACCAGGCCGGGAGGCAATAGGAGGTGACGATAGCAGGAGGCGATATTGAGAGACTGTAGTGGGAGACGATGGTGGGAAGCGATAGGGGGGAAGCGATGCAGAAGCGATAGTGGCCAGGCACCGGGCAGCCCCCAAGCGGGCCGAAATATGCCCGTTGGACGGGAGGCCCGGTGCCTGACCACTGCCTCTTCTGCCCCGGCTTACCAGTCCGAATCCAGGTACGTAAGGTCCCACTCATCCGGGTCGGCGGGCAATCCTGCACGCTGCAGGTGTTGTACGAAGCAGTGACCTGAAAGGCGGCGTCGAACAAAGCCCATGCCACGTACCAAGGCGTTCACGCGCGACCGGCCAAGCGACCAGAACGTGACTGCATCGCTGTGGTGATGAGTGTAGATGTAGCGGATCAGCGCCTGTACATGACGCCTTCGTGGATGGCGAAGCCTCAATTCGAGCACCTTGGTCTTGCATCCGGTGATCTTGATAACGGCATAGCCTGCAAGAAGCTCACGATCGTAGATCATGAGCAACTGGATATTGTCCCTGGGGTTGTGCTTTACCCGCCATTTCATGAACGCAGATGAGCGATCCCCACATATCCGTTCAAAAGGAGCAAATGCGTCGAACTGGACGTTCTCGCCGCTCCAGCAGCGTACCTGCACCGGGCCTCTTTTCGGCCCCATGATCCATTTTCGGTAGGCGGCCCAGGGAAACTCCATTGCCCGCCGCATGAGCCCGATTCCGGCCTTTTCCAGCAGCAGTCTGGGCGTGAGCATGCAAATCGAAAGGCTGAACCTGGTGAGTCTGTCCCAACCGGAGCTTTCATGCGCGCGTATCGAAGCAGGAAGTGAAGGAAAGCTCAGAAAAAAGGACTCATCGCACACTCCAGCAGGCTGCTGCATTGCAAGGAACTGCATCACTTCAGAAAAGTTTCCCCGGCCGCGAATTTCCTTTCCAAGCAATCCATCAACAGTCTGGAGGCCGATGATTTCACGCCCACGCCAGAGAAAGCGATGCGGCAGGATGGCCACTGCACCGACAATGCGCTCCGCGTGCAGCATCTTGAAGCATTGGGCCCTGCCGACGGGATTCGCATTGTACTTCCACTCGAACCAGTCCATGGACTTCAGGGCAAAATGGTAGTGCCTGAACAGGCGCACGATGTCCTGGCTGTCGTTGGCGGTGGCTTGCTCGATCTGCATCGCGATCCTCTTTGAAGCGGTCTGCGCCGGCGATTCACCGAGACCAGGTTCGGCGTTCTGGCTTCAGGGAACGCCTCTCGACCGGCCCATTTCACCGCCTTTTCTTCGCTGGTTGCCGCCGACCATTGCGACGAAACGCACATCAGACTGCCTCAGGTTCAAGGATCACCGGCCAGAAGCCGGCGAATGTTGCTCGACCTCCGACAGCGTGTTTGCGGACCGACAAATCCCCAGGTTGCACCACCTGAATTTTTTGAGTGAAAACTGCCCGGTCTGACGGTGATTTGCGGTGTTTGACACAAAACACTGTGATTACATTCCTGTTTCCTTCCCAAAAGCGCCGATTACCGCGCTACGATTCAACGAACCGACAACGTTGAATAGGGTGTTTCTTAACAACTTCAGGCCCATAATTACTCTCCAATAGCGGTGCGTCAACAACCAGCCTGAGCAGAAGGCTGATTGCTGACCCACCGGCACAAGGGGCGTGCCAACCACGAGAGTAAGCCTGAAACATGATGCAATTACATGAGCGAACCCGCGTGCTGCGCGGAGCAGCCTTCCTTGTGCTCCTTTTTCTGGGTATTCCCGCGGCCTCCGCCACAACGAACTGGTATGTCCGCAGCGATGGCGGCGAC
>JBLRWT010000011.1:0-17694 GCA_047921095.1 Wenzhouxiangella sp.
AGCCATTAAACAAGCTGGTTTTGACCGGGTCTGAAGATGTTCAATCTGCTGGAAAGATTTGCGCTGGGGCATACTCAGGTCACGCGCCTGACCGCTGATCTCAAGGAGATCGTGCCGCAGGATCAGAAGTTCAGCGCCAAAGTAGAGTTGAAACTCACCCCGCGCAAGATGCCGCCGGATGGGGACGTGACCCAGTACCAGGTCACGGCGCGAATGGTGTGCCGGGGCAGTCGTGACAGCGATGCGGCGGACAAGCCGCTGTTTACCGTGGAACTGGTGCTGCAAGCCGTTTATCGCCAGTTCCAGGGTGAGCCGGTCAGCTTCGAGGAGTTTTCCACCAACCACGGCTCGCTGACGCGTCAACTCTACCCACTGATCCATCATCAATTGCAGCCGGTATTCAAGCAGTTCGGACTCGACCATGTCCGCTTGCCCTATGACCTCGTCAACCAGACCCCGGAGTCAGGGCCAGGCCCAGCGGCGGATCCGCAGCGCCAGGTGCATTAGGGGTCGGGAAGAAGTGAGAGGGAAGAGGGAAGAGGGGAGAGGACATCAAATTGGAGGGTCGCGGATAGTGGTGCAATCTTCAGTGCCCTTCCGTCTTCCGTCTTCCGTCTTCCGTCTCCCGTCTCACCGGACTTTCAAAATTGACCGTCAGGCGTGGGCGTGAAAGAATCCATGTCTCGGCTTTGCTACGTTGAGGAATCTGCCCGTGTCCACCGCTCGTCGTGAACCGATTGCCAAGGTCGATACGGCCTGGCTGCGCATGGAGCAGCCAACGAACCTGATGATGATCACTGGCGTGATCGTTCTGAGCGAGCCGGTCGAGTTCGAGCATCTCAAGCAGGTGATCAGCAATCGCTTCCTGGCTTTTCCGCGCTTCCGACAGAAGGCTGTCGATCATGTGCGGGGTTGCTGGTGGGAAGAAGACGAGGATTTCGAGCTGACCTGCCATGTGCGGCGCACGGCACTTCCTGGTGATGCCGGCAAGGCGGAACTGGAAGAACTGGTGTCGGAGTTGGCGTCGACGCCACTGGACAAGACCAAGCCACTCTGGCAGTTTCACCTGGTTGAAAACTATGTCGAGGGTCCGGTCGTCATCACCCGGATTCATCATTGCTATGCCGACGGCATTGCCCTGGTGCAGGTTCTGTTGTCACTCACAGAAACCAGTGCCGAAGCATCGAACAGGATGGTAAGGCAGGAGGACTGGCAACAACGTCGCGCCGCTGAATCCAATATCTTTCGCCGGCTGGTCGCGCCTGCCCGGGGCGGCGTGGACGCCGTGCAGCATATCGGGCACAAGATCATTGGTGAGGCCCTTCACCTGGCGCGTGAACCTCACATGGCGGGCGACTACGCCACAGGTGCTGGCGAGATCATGTCCGAACTGGCGACTGCGCTTCTTTTGCAAGACGATCCACCGTCGCGCTTCAAGGGCAGGATCGGGGTACGCAAGAAGGTTGCATGGGCTGAGCCACTGCTGCTCGAGGAAGTCAAGGCTGTCGGCAAGGCGCTGGGCTGCACTGTCAACGATGTTCTGATTGCGGTCATGACCGGCGCACTTCATCGATACCTGGTTGACGCGGGAGACGATCCGTCAAAGCTCACCATGCGTGCCACCGTGCCGGTCAATCTGCGTCCGCTGGAACATGCACGTGACCTGGGTAACCACTTCGGCCTGGTCTTCCTCGACCTGCCCATTGCCGAGTCCAACCCGCTGGCTCGCCTGTACCAGGTCTCGGAGTTCATGCAACAGCTCAAGAACTCCAAGCAGGCGGTGATGTCGCTGGGCCTGCTGGCCGCCCTGGGCATGGGGCCGACAGCCCTGCAGAAGCCCGCACTGGAGTTGTTCAGCCGCAAGGCAACGGCCGTGCTGACCAACGTGCCGGGACCACAGGAGACGCTCTATCTGGCTGGCTCACCGGTCAAAGAGATGATGGTCTGGGTGCCGCAGTCGGGTTCCATCGGCATGGGGATCAGTATCATCAGCTACGAGGGCAAGGTGTTTTGCGGCCTGATCACCGACCATAAGCTGGTGCCGGATCCTGAAGTTGTCATGCGAAACCTGCTGGTGGAGTTCGACAACCTGCTTCATCTCACCCTGTTGCTCGGTCCGCAGGAAGGTCGGGTCAGTCCGGAAATGGCCGAGATGATCCACGAGTGGGTCGGGCAGGAGACGGACGACTGAATCTCGGCGTGTGCGTGCACTCGCCGCTGTCTGTCAGCTCAGCGACGCTTTCGCATACTCCACATCCAGCTTCTGCATCGCATCGATCGGCTTGGCTTTGGCGGCTTTCTCGTAAGCTGCGTTCGACTCGTCCAGGCGCTTGTCGCCGAACAACAGGTACAGGCCATTGCCGTATTCGAGATTGGCGATGGGAGCATCAGGGGTCAGCTCCAGCGCCTTCTTGAAATGTTCCATGGCCTTGTCAGCGCTGGCACCGTAAGTCAATGACCCAACCAGCTTGCCGACCTTGTCGATGATTTCGGCGTGATACAGGCCAATGGCCGTGTGCGCTTCAGCGTGTTGCGGAGCCAGCTTCAAGGCGCGCTCCAGTGACGTCTTGACCTTGCCGCCCACCCCCTGGGCCAGCGCCTGGCCGACTGAAATGCATTGGCTGAAGCGGCCGAGCAGAAAGGCATGGAAATAGTGGGCGTTGGGGTCGTCGGGAAATTCGCGGATCGCATTGTCGGCGCGTCGAATGGCGGCGGTGTAGATCTCCAGCTTGGTCTCGTCATCGTCCTCCAGGTAATCAGCGTAGATTCCGCTGGCCTTGTTGGCGACGGCGTGGCCCAGCAAGCCAAGGCTTTCACCCAGGTCCACGGCCCGAGCGAAATCGCCACGATGATAGGCCCGCCAGGCGTCAGCCAGTGTTTCGGCGGCACTGTCGGGCTCCGGGTGGTCTGGCTGTAGTGCCAGGATGCGCAGAGGGTCGGGGAAGGGCTCGCGATCACCGCGATGCAGTTTCTCCCAGGCTTTGTTCAAACGCTCTGCAGGGTAGTCGAATTTCTTTGAATCATGCGGAAAGGCTGCCCAGTTCTTGGTATCCATATTAGTGTGACCGCTCTAGTTCCTGGAGCTATCTTAACCCTCGACGCTGTCCATGACAGCCCCACAACCGGATTCTCCAAGGAGTTTTAGCATGAGCAAGAAAACCGCCAAGAAAAAAGTCGCCAAGAAGAAGGTCACGAAGAAAACCGCCAGCCGCAAGACGGCCGGCAATCAGACGCAGGATTACGCCCACGAAATCTGGCTGGCTGGACTGGGTGCTTTTGCCCTCGCCCAGGAAGAAGGCGGCAAGATCGTCAAGCAGGGCACCAAGGCCATTGACGAAACAGGCCGGAAGGTGCTTGGCGAGTCCAGCAAGCTGTTTGACCGGCTGGTCAAGGAAGGCTCCAGGCTCGAAAGCAAGGGCCGCAAGATGGCGACCGACACCGTCGGTGGCGTCCGCGGCGATGTCGAGAGCAGCCTGGGCAAGGTCCGTGAATCAGCCCAGAACAACTGGGACAAGCTCGAGAAGGTCTTTGAGCAGCGCGTCGCTCGCGCCCTGTCCCGTCTTGGCGTCCCGACCTCGGAAGAGATCAATGGCCTGAGCCGTCGTGTGGCGGAATTGAACAAGCGCGTTGCTGATCTTGGCAAAAAGCAGGATGCGAAGTTCGCAACCAAGCCCGGCCCCAAGCCGGAAGCTGCCAAGCCCGACCCCAAGGCCAGTTGAACGACTCCCCCGAAGCAGTCTGGGCTGACCTCTTGCCCATAGCGTGACTGCGATTTGGCCCGGATCTCAGATCCGGGCTTTTTTTTAATGTTTAGGCGTATTGCCCCGCCAGTGCGTCAAGTTGCTCCCGTATTTCCGGGACGAGGTAGGGGCTGACCAGGCTCATCACTTGCCAGGCTGCGCGATTGGGGTGGGCCTCGGCGTCACGGTCCAGCACCTGGTCGAAGGCCAGCCAGCAGGTGCTGATCAGAACCATGTTGCGTACCATGGCATCGAGTTCCCGCCGGGTTGCCTCGAGTTGCCCGGCTTCAGCCAGCCCTTCCAGCAAGCCACGGGCCGTGTTCATCGACAGGTTCAGGATGCCGCGAAAGCGCTGGTGCAATCCTCGGTGGCGCAGGCACAAATCAGTCAGATCGCGATAGATGAAGCGGAACTCGCCGATCGTTTCAAAGGCCAGGTGCAGAAACAACCAGATGTCGTCGATGTCCGGTTGGCGTTCATCCGGCGTCGCCAGAAGCGACAGCATCCTTTGCTCATAGTCGGTGAACAGTGCCTCGATCAGGTCGGACTTGGTGCGAAAGTGGTAATGGAGGTTGCCGGGGCTGATGTTGAGTTCGTCGGCTATGCGATTGGTCGTGATGTGCGGTTCGCCCTCGGCATTGAACAGGTCCAGCGCCCGCGCCAGTATCCGCTGGCGAGTATCACGGGCCATGTGCTAACCCTCAGCCCTTGAGAGAATCGACCAGTTCAATATACTTTTGCTTGGCCTCATCCTGCGGCATGCCTGCACATTTCTCCCAGGCTTCGTACTTGGCAACCCCGATAAAATCAAAGAATCCGGGCTTGTCGCCCGCGACATCACCCTGGGATCCTTGCTTGTACAAGGCGTACAGTTTCAGAATCGTATCGTTGTCAGGCCGCTCGGGTAGTTGCTGCGCTTCGTCGGCAGCCTGCTTGAAGCGGGCATCCAGGTCAGTCATGGCTTGTTTCTCACTCTGATATAGGGTCGGGTCGAACTGTCAAGGCTAGTTCTAGCATGGGTGGCATCACTGGTCAATCCTATAGCGGTGATGGTGGCATGAAACCGCGACAAACGGTATCTTATGACTCGACTATCGTTCTGGAGTGCGTTTAGATGAGCTATTTCGTGACCGGTGGCACCGGTTTTATCGGCCGCAACCTGATAGACCAGCTGCTCGGCCGGAAGGGGACGATTTATGTTCTGGTCCGTCGCGGGTCGAAGAAGAAATTCAACCAGCTGGTCAGCGAACGATGGTCGAATCAGAGCCGACGGGTCGTTGCCATCAATGGTGATCTGACCCGGGCGAAGCTGGGAATCAGCGACGCCGATTGTGACAAGCTCTCCGGCAAGGTCAGGCATTTTTTTCATCTTGCCGCGATTTATGACCTTGCGGCCCCGGATGAAGCCAACCAGACTGCGAATATCGACGGCACCCGCCATGCCATTCAATTCGCCGAAGCGATCAAGGCGAAGTGCTTTCATCACACCTCCTCCATCGCGGCTGCGGGCCTGTATCAGGGCACCTTCCGTGAAGACATGTTCGAGGAAGCCACCGGCCTTCATCACCCCTATTTCCGTACCAAGCATGAATCGGAAGGCCTGGTTCGAAGGAGCTGTCAGATTCCGTGGCGAGTCTATCGGCCCGGCATCGTCGTCGGGCACTCGAAGACCGGTGAAATCGACAAGATCGACGGGCCGTATTATTTCTTCAAGCTGATCCAGAAGATGCGTCGCATGCTGCCCCCATGGGTGCCGACCCTGGGCTTGGAAGGCGGTCGGATCAATATCGTGCCGGTGGATTTCGTCGCCAGAGCAATGGACCATATCGCCCACAAGCCGAAGCTGGACGGCCAGTGCTTCCACCTGACCGATCCCAACCCGCGCCGCATCGGCGAGGTGATGAATCTGTTCGCCCAGGCAGCCAATGCGCCGTTGATGTCGATGCGCATCGACGCCCGCCTGTTTTCGTTCATCCCGGCGCCGGTCAAGCAGGGCTTCGCGATGCTGCCGCCAGTTCGCCGCATCATCAACCAGGTCTTGTCCGATCTGGGTATTCCGAAGGACATGTTGAGTCTTTTCAATTACCCAACCCGGTTCGATACCCGTGAAACCGAGCGGGCCCTCAAAGGGTCGGGGATCAAGGTGCCGGAACTCGACCAGTACGCCTGGGTGCTCTGGGACTACTGGGAACGTCACCTGGATCCCGAGTTGTTCATCGATCGGTCGTTGTCAGGTCAGATCAAGGACAAGTACGTATTGATCACCGGCGCGTCCAGTGGCATTGGCAAGGCGACCGCATTGATGATGGGGCAGTCGGGCGCCAAAGTGATCATCGTGGCACGGGGCGAGGAAGCGCTGATGGAAACGAAGGCCGAGATCGAGGCCGAGGGCGGGACGGTGTTTGCCTATACCTGCGATCTTGCTGACCTGGCCGATGCCGAGCGGCTGATCAAGCAGGTGCTTGAAGAGCACGGGACGGTCGATATCCTGGTCAACAATGCCGGGCGGTCGATCAGGCGATCCATCGCGCTGTCCTATGACCGCTTCCACGATTACGATCGCTGCATGCAGCTCAATTACTTTGGTGCGTTGAAAATGATCATGGGCTTTCTGCCGGCCATGAGCAAGCAGGGTCGTGGTCAGGTCATCAATATTTCGTCCATCGGCGTATTGACCAATGCGCCGCGTTTCTCTGCCTATGTTGCGTCCAAGGCGGCGCTGGATGCCTTTGCACGGTGTGCGGCGGCAGAATTCAACGATACCGGTGTCTCGTTCACCACGATCAACATGCCGCTGGTGAGGACACCCATGATCGCGCCAACCAAAATCTATGAGTCGGTTCCGACCATCACGCCGGAGGATGCTGCTGACATGGTCAAACAAGCGGTAATTTTCCGACCCCAGCGCATCGCGACCCGACTCGGCATCTTTGCCCAGGTTCTGCACATGGTGGTGCCGAAGACTTCGGAGATTGTCATGAATTCGGCTTTCCGGATGTTCCCGGATTCGTCCGCCGCCAAGGGCGAGCGGTCGGGTGCCGATGACAGGCCGACCCAGGAGCAGGTGGCATTCGCCTCACTGATGCGGGGAGTGCACTGGTAACGCGAGCAAGCATCCGGCTACCGGACCGCCGTCTGTTCAGTTGGCGGCGTTCTGGTTGTCCAGCAAGCACTCCAGACGGTCGAGCCCGCGGGCGAGGTTGTTGCCCACGGGCGCGAGATAGGCGGGCTCCTCGTTCAAGGCGTCCTGGAACCCGCGCGGCCGATTGAGCATCTCGCGATTCAGGCCCAGCCCGAACGGTTCCAGGAAGGCTTCCAGATGATCGGCGCGGGCCAGCAGTTCGGCTCGGGTGGTCTGATAGGCATGGTCGACCAATTCGGAGCGCGAGGCGTAACTGAAAACATTGGTGAAAAACATCTGCTCGTCGTTGCGGTTGGGCTCGACCAGCATCATGGCAGCGCCGGGAAAATCCTTTTCGTACTTGGCCAGACCGACCTGCATGCGTGACTGGATCATCGCGCGGAACGTCTGCGACAGGACCATCGGCAGCCCGCCGCGGATCATGCGGCTCTGGCGCGGTGCCTGGAGCTTGCCGGCATCGGCATCGTAGGGCACCAGGGGGTTGACGCCGATCAGCAGGTCGGCGCCTTCCTTCAGCGCCACGGAAGCGTGCAGGGTGCGCCGCAGTGCCCCATCGACGTAAAGCTGGCTCTCGATCTCTACCGGTGGGTAAAGGCCAGGCAGGGCCGCAGAAGCCTGGACCGCCTGCGAGATCGGAATGTGGTCAAGGCCAGGTTCACCAAAGCGTACGGCCTGACCTGAATCCAGCTCGACGGCCACGATTCGCAGTTTCGTGGATAACTCGCGGAAGTCGTTCGTGCGCCCTTCGCGTGACAACACCCTGGCCAGAAATTGTTCGATCATGTGGTTGTCGAACATGCCGGTGGGTATCAGGCTGGCGATGCCGGCGATGCTTTCCAGGTGGGCGATTCTGGTCGGATGACGGATTGCTTCGACAATCATTTCCACCACCACCGAGGGCACGCGTCTTGCGCGGGCCAGGTATTCTCTCAGTGCCGGGCGCAGAAAAGTTTCCGGTTGAAACACGAACTCTGCATCCTCGGAGTTCATGAAAATACGGCTCATCTGGGTCATCGTGACCTGGTTGGCCAGGCTGGCCGTGAGAAAGGAGCCCGAACTGACGCCGACATAAACATCGAGTTCATGCATGTGCATTCCATCGATGGCTTCGTCCAGGGCCTGCAGGGCCCCCAACCCGTAGATCGCGCCCAGTGGTCCGCCGCCAGCGATGGCAAGGCCGATCGAGGGTCGGCGATCCTGAAAGCCGGGCGATGAAGAAGCAGGAGTCAGTTTAAGCATTTGTTCTTTGGTTTTCCCTGATTGAAAGCACTCAGCTTGGCTCGCTCAGTATAATGCAGTCACGGTGGCTTGCACCGTGGCTCAGCCAGCGCTGAAAAATTTTCATGCATTCGGGATGATGACAATGGGCGTTCAACTTGATGATACTGCGCCGGATTTTTCGCTCGAAGATGCCGATGGTGAAACCTTCCGCCTCTCCGATCACCGCGGGACCCGAGTGCTGCTCGTCTTTTATCCGGGTGACGATACGCCGGTATGCACCCGGCAACTGTGTGATTATCGGGATGGCATCGACAGTTTTCGGGATCTTGGCGTCGAAGTAGTCGGCATCAGTTCCGACGATACCGAGTCACACCGCCGGTTCCGGGACAAGCACCAGCTTCCGTTCACGCTGTTGAGCGATCCGGACCTCGAGGTTGCCGAACGCTACGGCTGCAAGGCCTTGATCGGCATGAAGCGGGGCGTGTTCCTGCTCGACGAAGAACATGCCGTGCGTTACCGGCACGTGGAGGCCGTCGCGCTGTTCCGTCGCCGGCGCGAGGAATTGATCGAGGCGATCCGGGCGTTGGCATGACCAGCCCGGTCGAGCACCTGTCGGCACAGATCGCTCGCAACCAGGCAGTGGCCCGGCGAATCGATGAATCATCCGAGCCGGTGCGCACAAGCCTGGCGCGCCTGCAGCAATGGCAGCGCGACCGGCTTGACGCCACCTATGCCGACCTGGCCGCGCAGCCGCGCTACCAACTGGCCTGTCAGTTCTTCCTCGATGAGCTATACGGTGGGCTCAATGTTGAAGAACGCGATCACCAACTTGCCCGCGTGGTTCCCGTGATGCAGCGCCTGTTGCCCGGCCATCTGCTGGCTGCCATTGGCGATGCGATGCGCTTGCAGGCGGTGAGTCTCGAGTTCGACGTGGACCTTGCCGTAATCCTGGTGGATGTGGACAGGATCTCTCAGCCGGTCTATGCGCAGGCCTATCGAACCCATGCCGTGTGGGACGAGCGAGACAAGCAAATGACCATGATCCGGGAACTCGGTGAACTGCTCGATGAGCAGGTGGCCCGGCCCATGATCAGGCGCTTGATTCGGATGATGCATGGGCCGGCCGTCATGGCCGGTTTTGCGGCTCTGCAGGGCTTTCTGCGTCGTGGCATGGAAGCCTTTGCGCGGATGGACGGTGCCGATGAGTTTCTGGCCACGATCGATCAGCGTGAACGCCACGCCCTGAATGCCATGCGCGAGGGCAGCGACTGGCCGTTTGCCGAGTGGATTGGGGAAGGGCCATGAGCAGGCCCCAGGAAGGTCTGGTTTTGTTCAGGCGCGCAAGGGCTTGTTGACAGCGTCGAGATCGAAATCCAGCAGGCTTTCAATCACCATGTCCGCGTATCTGAAACCCGGGTCATCGATGGCAAAGACCGAGGGTACGGCGACGACGTACATGCCGGCGTGGTGGCCGGCCATCACGCCAGCCGGTGCGTCTTCGAAGACCAGGCAGTTTTGTGGCGCCACGTCCAGTTTCCTGGCCGTGCTCAGAAAAACGGCCGGATCCGGTTTGCCACGTGCTTCGTGGGTGCCGGAGTGGGTTACGGTCAAGTAGTCGGCCAGTCCGAGCTTTTCAACGACTGCGGCAATCAGCTCTGGTGGCGACGACGAGGCAATGGCCAGCTTCAGGCCGGCCGAGCGCAGGCGGGCCATCTGCTCGAGGACGCCGGGCAGGGCGGTTCCCCGGCTCATCATCAGGCGCGTGACCTCCTTCATGATGCGCTGGTGCATCTCGGCCGGACTGGGCCCTGTCCAGTCGAAGCGCTCATGCCAGAGTCTGAGAACCTCGTCGAGGCGATGGCCAGCCGTCGCCTGGCACAGTTCGGCCGTGATGGGTACGCCCAGTGGCTCGAAGCAACTGATCTCGGCCTCCTGCCACAAGGGCTCGGAGTCAATCAGCAACCCGTCCATATCGAAAATTGCTGCGGTAAATCGGGGCATCCAGTCAGCCTCGTGTGGAGAGCGGGAGATAGTAACAGCCGGGATAGGCCGGCAGGTCGTTGTTGTCGCGCGGGTCAGGCATGAGAGAGCGCTGAGATCCCGGCGGGAGTCGAGCGCAGGGGCAGGGTGCTGGCGTCAGTCAACTCCTGGTAAGGGGGGATCGGGCGCGCTTTGAGAGCATCGCTGATCACGTCCGAATCAAGGTGGGGTGCGATCAGTTGCAGAAAGTCGCCGTGGTAATTCTTGAGCAAGAGATCGCGGTGATAACCGATCCAGGTGACCAGGGGCGGAAACAGGTGGCAGGCGTCAATGCTGACAAGATCGTCATCGGCCCCCGGTTCGATGGCCATGCCCGCCACGATGCCCACGCCCAGGCCGGTGCGAACGTAGGTCTTGATGATGTCCGAGTCCCTGGCCGTGAAAGCGATACGGGGCGCCAGGCCTTGCTGGCCAAAGGTGGTCATGAGCGATGATTCCGGCCGGTCGCTGAACAGATAGGTCACGAGCGGGTGTCGGGCCAGGGTGCCGAGGTCCAGGGGCTCTTTCAAGTTGGTCAAGGCGTGACCGCGCGGCACGATGACCACGCGGTCCCAGCGATAAACCGGCAGTTTCACGATATCGGCGAACAACTCGACGCTGCCGGTCGCCATGGCGAAATCGACCTGCCGCTCGGCAATCATCTGTGCGATCTGCTCTGACGTGCCCTGATGCAACTCGAAATTGATATCCGGGAAACGCAGGCGAAAGGTGTGAATCACCGGTGGCAAGACATATCGCGCCTGGGTCTGGGTAGTGGCCAGGCTCAATCGGCCCTTTACTTCGCCTCGAAGTTCCTCCGATAAGGCTTTGATTGCGTTGACTTCGATCAGCACCTTTGCTGCTCGAGCGACGACCTTTTCTCCGGCCGGCGTCAATGCCTCGATGCGCTTGCCCTTGCGCACGAACAGCTTGAGTCCGAGTTCTTCTTCCAGCAGCCTGATCTGTTTGCTGACGCCGGGCTGGGAGGTGAACAGCGCCTCGGCTGCCGTAGTGATATTCAGGCCGCTTTCGGCGACGGCGTGGATGAATCGTAGTTGCTGGAGTTTCATGGCCTGGTTCCGCAGTTGACAGCATGCGTCGAAAAAAGGCTTGCGGAAAAATCAGAATTCAACAAAAGGAGGGCTGCCTTCCGGCCGACCGCTTTAGCTGAATTTATCAAGCGCCCGCAAGCTGGTTCAAATCGGCGCGGATTCAGTATCAGCGGGACCGACCCCGGATGTCAAGAGAGTTACCGGCCGCACTGGCCCTGCGGGCCGGGCTGTCGAGGGTCAGCGAATTCGGGGAACCCGGCTGCTGAGATCGAACAGGGCGTGGGCCGATGACAGCAGTCTGGCGGGTGAATCGTCGGCCGACATGTCAGGAAACTGGATGCCGAATCGTACCGACAACTCCAGATCCTGGCTGGCAAATCGAACCTTGGCGCCGGCCAGGGAGCGACGCAGACGGCTGACCAGTTCACGTGCGCCAGCCTTGTGAGTTCCCATCAGGATGACGCTGTAGAGATCATCGTCGGTGCGATGCAGGGAGTCTTCCTGGCGCAATTCACGGTGCAGGAAAAAGCGCAAGTTGCGCATGATGGCCTCGGCCCAGGCGTCGCCGAATTGCTGCGACAGGTGGCGGAAGTTGTTCAGTTTGACGTGCATCAGGGCCAGCCCGAGGTTCTGACGCTTGTGGAAGCTGAAAGCCTGTTCGATGCGCAGATAATAATAGCCGGGTTCCGGCACATTGCTGAGCAGGCCGGCTTCAGGCGGCAGGGTTTCATCATTGGTGATCAGGCGCGCATTGTTGAGCAGGCCGTCGAGGTGGATATGCAGGGCGCCGGTCAGATCATCGGCGCTGAACGGTTTGGGGATGAACGCGGTAGCACCGGCTTTCAAGGCGCGTTCACGCGCATTGGACTCCTCGGTACCGGTAACGACCAGGATGGGCAATTCCTTGATGCGTTGCTGCCGGCATCCCCGAATGGTTCGAATCAACTCGTGGCCGTCCATGACCGGCATCATCAGGTCGGTAAAAACCAGTTCGATATCCTTGTCGCTGTTGAGCAGGCGCCAGGCGTCTTCGCCGTTCTCGGCCAGTACCAGGTCGCATTGCTCGGCCAGGAACTTGCTGCCGGCATAACGCATAAGCCGTGAGTCGTCGACAAAAAGGACGCGCTTCAGCGGTGGTGGTTGACTGGTTGCTTCCAGCATTGAACAGCCCTGGCTTGAACCTCAGTTCGGCGCCACTTCCTGGATAAGAATGCGACGTTGATCCCCAGAAAACAGGCCAAATGTGGCCCTTGCCTCTGGATTGTCATCGAAATCGTCATTATCTGCAAGGTCATCGCGCAAGAACGGGTAATCAATATCCAGCGCCAGGGCCAGATCGACCCATCCAGACGCGCCAGGAGCGGTGAACACCAGTCGCTCAATCTATTTTCTGTTACGGGTGTCGGCTCAAGGATCATGTATGCATCGCGCCATTACTATTCGAAGATGCCATGAATGAACCAGCCCTCACGCGGCCGGGATTCTCGAAAAACCCACAGGCGCCGACCCTGCCCATCCCGGGCGATCCAGTAGTCGCGTCTGCAGTCCTGGCCATCCCACCAGCCGGCCTCCATGCGCTCCGGACCATCTTCAAGCGTCACCTGCTCACGTCGGCACGGGCGGGGTCGGGGCAGGAGCCAGGTCGGGCGCAGACGCTCTTCAAGGCAAGGTGAAGTGGTGCCGGCGGGTACCCAACTCCACGATCTTTCAGGCCGATGGTCCGGCCTGGGCGCAAGACTGGCAATGCCGTCCTCGCCCAGCCGGGCGGTCAGGCGATTCAGCAGGGCGGGCCAGGCATCATTGCGATTGCAACTTGAAAACAGGTCAGCCTGTGGCGGACGGTGTTCGGTGGTGCTGTCGGCATGGAGGGTCAGGGCAGACACTTCCGCGGCCAGACGCAGCTGATCGAGTTTCAGCCGGATCAGTTCAAGCAGACGCTCGCTATCGAACCCGGCGCGAGCCAGGGCCACTTCCAGCCGATTGGGCGGGCCACCGTCCTCGCGTTCCAGTGTGATCTTCAAGCGGGTCAGGGCCTGGTCGCGAACCTCCAGCCACGAACCCAGGTGATCCAGGGCGCGATTGAAGACGAACATCAGGGCTTCGACCGCCTCGGTGGCGACCGGCAACTCCAGGCGCAGAGTGAAGTTTTCCGGTGGCTGCCAGCCGGCCAGGGGCGTATCGCGGTAGCCGAATAGCTCGTCCAGGCAGGTGTTCAGATGTTTGCCGAACCGCCGTGCTCTTTCCGCTGCAGGCAGGCGAGTCAATTGGCCAACGGTTTCCAGGCCGCAGCCGGCAAGTGACCGGGTTGATTCCTGGTCCAGTTCCAGCGTCGTCAGCGCCAGGCCGGCCAGGTAGCGACGCAGTTCAGCAAAACTGGTAATGCGCTGGTTCAGCCGGGCCAGCAGGCGCGCTGGCGCCGGCGCCGGGGCCAGTCCGCAGTTTACGCCGAAACCCTGTTCGATCAATTGTTTACACAGACGATTCAGCAATGGCTCGATGCCGCCACTCAAACGCTGGCTGCCACCGGCTTCAAGCAACACGGTATCGGGTGGCGCCAGCACCACCTGGTGGCTGTGGCCATAGGCCGTCAGGGCAATCTGCTCCAGCGCCCGTGCTTCGGCCCGACGATTGCGCGGCCGGCTATGCAGTTGCGGCAGGATGGCCAGTGCGCTGGTCAAGGCCTGGCCGGGCCGGATGCCATGTGCACGCGCCAATCGCCCGGCCTGAAGAATGCGCGCCTGGCCCCGAACCAGTTCATGCACGGCAATGGGTCCATCTTCCCTGCTCAGTTGCCATACGGCGGTCAGCGGCAGGGCAGGGCAGTGCACTGCCGCCCAGAGTGCCTGGGCAGGTTTACTCATGATTCCCTACCTCTTGCCTGCTTTGGCCGTATCGGGACGATGTTGCCACGACCCAGGTGCAGACGCCTGGACTCGCCATTGCCACGCAACAACGCCAGTTCCGGGCCCGGATGAATTCCCAGGCGCAGGGCAGCCAGCGATGGAGGCGGTTGCTGGCCGGGGCGATAACAGACGAAAGCCGGCGCCGAACCACTTTCGGCCGCCAGTTGCAGGCGTCGAATGGCCCGTGGCTGGACCTGGCCACGCGGATGCCAGACCACGACTGCCCCGCAAAGACCACTTTTCAGGCTCTGTTCGGCTACCCACAGTGCTTGTTCGGACGCATGTGTCACCACCAGTCGCTCCAGTGAAATGCCCGCCCGGCTGAGGTGCTGAGGGCAGGGAATCAACGGTGGCGAGGCAAAGATCACGGGAAGTCCCTGGCGGGTCTGTTCGGCCAGCATGGGCAACAGAATCGCCAGTTCGCCGACACCGAAGCGGATGGGTAAAAGCTCGCTCAAGCGTCCGCACGGCCAGCCCCCGGCAGGCAGCCAGGCATCCAGATCCAGCCGCCCGCTGGGCATTGCCGTTTCGGCCGGCCGCTGGCGTCCACGCCACAGGTCCGGGCGGGAATCCAGCAATTGCTCAAGCGGTTGGTGGGGCTTGCTCATGGTTCATGCGCTCCGGCTCGACGAGTTCGCCCGGAGAGAAACCCCCGGGACTCAATACTATATTAAAGTACAGTTATTGGGTAGAGGGAGAGACGGGAGACGGGAGACGGCCCTCACCATCTGTCATCCCGGACTTGATCCGGGATCTTCCAAGTCCAGCCTGTGATTCGACCGCCGAGTTCGAGATCCCGGCTCTCCGCTTCGCTCCGGCCGGGATGACAGTAGGGGAGGAGGCGGCCGGAGGACCGAAGAAGGAGCCGAGGGAGGAAGCTAGAGCGTCTCAGGCTTGCAATGAAAACGTGATGACTTTCACGATATGAGTTTTTTGGTAGAAAAATCAGGGGGACTAATCGCAAAAAAGGAGTTAGGCTTTGTGCCGGTTCAGGTCAGTGGATCATGAAGAAAGTGACCCCTCGCCATGAAGTGACCTGGCCCAGTCGGGACTCACACTGTCGGTCTTTGCGCCGCTGAAGTCGCGGGTGTTTGACTTGCATCGCACTTTGGTCTGATTAACTCCGACAATGCTGAAGGATCGGGTTGACACGGTTCATGAAGTAGCTGTTACTGAAGTTCATAAAGGAATTGAACGCGATCATGGATCACGGCACGTTGAAAGTCGATATGACCGGCAAAGGTGCTTGTCGCGGGAACGGTGCCGAATTCGTCTCCCGGGTCAAGGCCGACACCGATTTGCTGAGCGAGAGCGGTCAGATCCAGATCGAGCGCTGTAGCCTATGACGCCACCCTCTATTCTGGTCAGTCGCCCAACTCGGCAAGCCGCTAGTCCGCCAGCGAAGTGGCGGCGACTTGAGGTCACGGCGCTGATCGGCGCCCTGGTCTTGATCATGGGCATGGCAATCGGTTTCACCCTGTTCATTGTTCAGTTGCAGAGTGCGGCAACCGCCTACATGGCGGGTAACAGCCACTGGTCACGGGCCCAGATTGCGAGTGTTTTCGCCCTCTATCGTTACGTCGATAGCGGCGATCCGGCCGAACTGGCGGCTGCGCGGACCCTGCTTGAAATACCCTTGGGCGACCGCGATGCCAGGCTGGCCATGGAGGCGCCGGTACTGGATCGGGAGGCTGCGCGCGAAGGCCTGTTGCGGGGCGGCAACCACCCCGACGATATCGATGGCATGATCTGGCTGTTCCGCAATTTTTCCGGGTTGCCGAAGCTGCGCGATGCGATTGGCATCTGGCGCGAATCCGATCAGCCCATACTGGAATTGGTTGAACTGGCCAATGTACTGGAGCTTGCCTGGGCCGAGGGCGGCCTTGATCAAGCCACCCGCCAGCAGGTACTGACCCGACTGCAGCGGGCGAATGCGAATAATTACCAATTGAGTCAGCATTATATTGGCGCCTTTACCGAAGCCACGCTGTTGATGCGCAGCATCCTGTATGTTGCGGCTGTCGTGGTGATGATCATTTTGTCGCTGCTGGCAGCGCTTGCCGCCTGGCGCCTGATCAGGCTGATCAGCCTCTCGCAGCGTCGCTTTCGGGCCATTTTCGAGCAGGCAGGCGTTGGCATGGCCGAACTCAGTCCCGACGGCCAGTTCAACCAGGTCAATTCAGCGCTTTGCCGGATACTGGGTCATTCGCGAGAAAGCCTGCTGACAAAGCGTTACCAGGACGTGGCCCATCCGGAAGACACGGACATCGGATTCGAGCGCGGCCGCGACCTGCTGGCGAGCACAGGGCAGGAAATCACTCTTGAGCAGCGCTTCATTCGTGACGATGGAGACGTGGTGTGGGGCCGTATGACCGCATCCGTGATTGAAGAAAGCAGGGCGGTGCCGCAAGCCCTGATCGCGGTCATAGAGGATATTTCCGAGTCTCATCGCCTGTCGATCGAGCTCAGTTATCAGGCCTCTCATGACAGCCTGACCGATCTGCTCAACCGGCGCGCGCTGGAGCGACGACTGGCCAGTGCGCTGCACGCAGTGCGCGAGAACAAATCATTGTTTGCCCTGTGCTTCATTGATCTGGATGAATTCAAGGTGGTCAATGACACCTGTGGCCACGCTGCCGGTGACCAGATGCTGCGCCAGATCGCTGAGCTCCTGCGGGCCCATACGCGTGAAGGTGATGTGCTGGCGCGGCCAGGGGGCGATGAGTTCGCGCTACTGCTCGAAGGCTGTGACCTGACCACCGCCGGGCGGGTGGCCGAAAAACTGCGCCGGGCCCTGGAAGAGTTTGTTTTCAAATGGCAGGATCGGACCTTCAACGTCTCCTGCAGCATGGGTGTGGTGCCCGTGACGCCGGATTCGGTCGACATTGGCAGCGTCATGCGTTCGGCGGATAGCGCCTGCTATCTGGCCAAGGAGAAAGGACGCAACCGGGTCCACGTCAGCAGCGACGACGATGAGCAGGTTGCACGACGGCGCGGCGAAATGGAATGGCTGAGCCGTATTCGGGCAGCCCTGGCCGAAGATCGCCTCTACCTCGACGCCCAGCGCATTGTTTCCCTGCAACGTTCCGAGCCAGCTCGCTACGAGGTACTGGTCAGGCTGATTGACGAAGACGGTGAGAACGTTCTGCCCGGCGCCTTTCTGCCGCCGGCCGAGCGCTACGGTACCGTCCATGAAATCGATCGCTGGGTGATTCGCCAGGTATGCAGAACGCTGGCGGACAGTCCAGGCCATCTGGCTGAACTCGGGGCCTGCCATATCAACATTTCTGGTCGCTCATTCGACCGCCGTGAATTTCAGGGCTTTGTGCTCGATACATTGAAACATTACGCGATACCGCCCGAAAAGATCTGCTTCGAAATCACCGAGACCGCGGCGATGAGGAACCTGGGTGACGCGGTGCGTTTCATGCATGTCCTGGGCAAGCATGGCTGCCGCTTCGCCTTGGATGACTTTGGTGCCGGGTTGTCATCGTTCGGCTATCTGCGTCGTCTGCCGGTCGAGTATTTGAAGATCGACGGTATCTTTGTCCGCGACATCGTCGAGGACCAGACTGACCTGGCCATGGTCCGAGCCATCAACGAAATCGGCCAGACCC
>JBLRWT010000012.1:0-17522 GCA_047921095.1 Wenzhouxiangella sp.
AGCCAGTGAAGGGTTGAGTACCGATGCGCGCTGGACAGTCGGGCAGGCTTTGGCGCGCTATCCACATCACGCGGAACTCAACGAGCAGTTCGAACGCCTGTTGATTTCTTCGGGCAACGACAGCGAGCTGCGCAGCCACCTTGATCGGCGCCTGCACAAGCTGGCGCTTGACCGAAACGACACCAAAGCAATCGAAGCCTGGTTACGCAGCAGGGAAATGCTCGGTGACTGGATGCCCAGTTCCAGCGAGGCCCGCCACCGCATCGGCCTGGCGCTGACAAAAGCCGGCCAGCACCGCGACGCGCTGAAGCTTTTGCTCAGCGTGCGTACGAACAACCCGAATTATGACCTGATGCCCGAAGCCTGCCTGCGCGCCGCCCAGATCATGGAAACTTTCATGGGTGATGCAGTTGGGGCTGACAAACTGCGCGCCGCGGTGCGTCGACGCTACCCCGGCCGAGCGGAGTACTGGGAGCGACACGGGGATCCGCGCTAGACTGGCGGTGCGAATCGCCGGGTTTGCCGGTCATGCGGCAATGGCGTGATCTGTAGCTGTTCAGCCATCAAAGCAGACGTCAACGTTTGTGCCGTGCGCCGTGAAGCGCTTGAGGACGAGGCTTTCCTTGACCCGGACCTCCGGGCATTCAATGTGATGGCCGTCGTCGTCTTCACATTGCAGCAGTTCAAAATCAAGGTTCAGATTTCTGCACATCTGCCCATCGATGGATGCGGCGTGAACTTCGTTCTGGAATGAACCGGAGTCGGTTTCCTCCAGCGCAATGCGCATGGCATCTTCATGTAAAACACTTCCCTCCGGCCCGATGATTTCAATCCTGCCATCGAGCGACCTCAGCCTGGAGTTTTGCATGATGGCTAAACTCACGATGGTTTGACAGGGCGGCATGCCGTAATTGTCCGCAGAGGCTTCTATGGTCAGCCTTGCCGGAACGCTCGTGCTGCGTGGCTCACAGCGTGGTTCCCGGACTTCCGGCAACCCCGGTTCCGACGAGCATCCCGAAACAAGAAGGAAAAACGGAATCAAGCAACCCAGGAAAATGGCGATTCTTATCATTCTGTTTGGAATGAGTGATTTAGCGCGGGGGAGAAGTAGTCTAAACGATCCAGGATCGATTGATACCTGGCGCTGGGAAAGAAGAAGTGAAGTGGCTGATCTGAAATGGCCACAAGCTTCGGTGTATCCAGGAGAATAGGGCTAGGCCGGATCGGTCGGCCGCAGAGGGCGCGGGTGATAGATTTCAGCGCCAAGGCCGTGTTGGATCATGTGCTTCGCTTGATTTTTGCCTGTGTGTTGCCAATGGTCTTCTGAACCTTGCCTTCATACTTCTTGACCTTGCCGTCATTTTCCATTTCTTTGTTGGAGGTCAGCTTTCCAGCTTTTTCGCGAGTCTTCCCGGAGAGCTCTTTGGCGCTGCCCTTGATCTGGTTCTTGTTCATGGGTAAATCTCCTTTATGAATTGAATTTCAGAATAATGCTGGATTCAGATTTTTGAACACAGTAAAAAAGTCCGGGGAGCGATGTCCCCGGACTGATGGTTCGGTTTGATGCAAGCTGCTTTTAAAGCTTCAGCGCCGCAGCGTCAGAATCATGCCGCCGAGCAGGGACATAAAACCGGCCAACGCAAACCAGGGCAGAGAACTGGCAGTTGACGGCAACACTGTGGGACGGGTGCTGGTCTGTGCGACGGTTCGCTGGGCTGGCGCCGGAGCTGTTCTTTCTGCTGCCACAGGCCTGGGTGCTGTTGCCACCGGCCTGGGTGGTGCGACCACCTCGGCAACCTGTTCACGGGGAACGCCCGGTTGCGTGGAAAATCCGTACTGTCCTTCCGGTACGTAGAGGCTGACTTTGTGAGTGTCTCGCAGTTGTCCGAACTGCGTGGCGCGGTCATTGATGTAGGCGACCTGGCCTGCGACCGGCATGAAGCTCACTTCTTCAACGGGACGGTCACGACGGTCAAGCACGTTGAAAACGACTTGCCCATTGCGCTCGAGCGCCTTGAATTGCGCATCAAAGCGAGCCCAGGATTCACCATCGACAACGATGACTTCCTGACATGCGCCAATCAATTTCGGGTGATTCTCAAGCATGTTGGCGTTCCATTGCACAGCTTCGCAGGAAGCTTGGGAGGAACGTTGTGTGGGGAAATCAGTTTGTTGGGCAACAGCAGAACTTGCCAGGGCAAGGCCCAGCAATCCTGCAGTCACGACTGTTACGTTCAATCTGTTCATTATTGCTCCTCAGGGTTCTCAGTTGAGAAAATCGACAGCTTCTGCCCGCACGATGAATCGCTGTGGTGCATTGCCGACGAAATAGAATGGGTAACATGTCACAAGCGTCAAGACCGGTTGCCCGACCTCGTCAAGCACGTGCACATCAGCAGGCTCGACCACGGTCAGGCCGGTAACAATGTAGCTCTGAGTGTGATCTGGCATTTCGAGCTCAATCACATCGCCAAGCTCAAGATCCTTCAGGCCGCGAAAGTGAAGGTCACGGTGTGCAGCAATCGCTACGTTGCCATCGCTGCCGGGAAGCGCGGTTCCTTCTATCAGTCCCGGACCCCTGCGCAACACGCGCTCGTCCGTGCCATAGCGCACCGGGAGTTCGAGCCCGATTCCGGAGGCGCGCAGTATCGCCAGCACGCCTTCACCGGGTGGCTGCGCGATGTCAGTGGCAACGCTGATCAGAGACGGTGATGAGCTTGTCAGGGCCAGGGTGCTGGCGCCGACCGATTGCTGTGTTTCGGCAAAGGCCGATATGCTGCGCTGGCGTTCGATCTCGCCCCAGGCATGCGCGCCGAAGAAGAACAGCATCAGCATAACGCCGAGGCTCCAGAATGTGACTTCAAGGCTTTTCATCATCGGGCTTTGATTACCGGTACTGAAATCACGTCGACAACGGATTCAATGCCGGAAACATTCCATGCAATATTTCCCGGAGCTGAGGTACGAGCACAGGAAAGACTCTCTTTCAGGTCTTTCATAGCCAAATCTCCAGGTGAGGATTGCGGTGACAGAGGGAGCTGGCTAGGAATGCTACTTCGAGCCAACTCTATACATTCATTAGTGGAACTCCACTAACTGTGACCCGGGCGCGTGAGGTTTTGAGTTATCGGCCCTATTCAGGAATCTTATGCTTTTATGCGGGCCATGTCTGTCTGATACCGCACATACTTTCACAGCACCGGCGACAGGCACCGAGTGGATAATCAACCGGTGACGTGATCGCGCAGATAAACGGGGGTGAGCTGGTGGCCGGGTACGGGTTCGACTGAATCGGCAAGGTGCAGAAGTGCCGTGGCCTGAGGCCAGGCTGACTGTTCGCTGATTGCGATCTGTGGGCCCAGGGCTTCGGTGACTTGCTGGCTGTAGGCGGCTGCGCCGGGTCCTGCCGCAAGCCACGGTTCCTGATCGGGCGCGACCAGCCGGTTCGGCGCCAGTAGCTGCTCTTCTCCGATTCGTTTGCGTTGTCCATCTACCGAGTGAAACCAGGCAGCATAGACTTCGCCCATGCGGGCATCGAGCAGAGCCAACAGGCGCTCGGTCTTATGGCCTGGATCGGCACTGGCGGCCAGGGTTGCCAGGCTGGAGACCGGGTGGACCGGCAGGTCATGGGCCAGGGCAATGCCCTGGACGATGCCAAGGCCGATGCGCAGGCTGGTGAAACCGCCGGGGCCGCGGCTGACCACCAGGCCATCGAGCCCGGACCATTTGATTCCGGCTTCGCCCAGAAGCTCTTCAGCCCAGGGCAGGATCAGACGGGCATGCGAGCGCGGCTCGATCGCGCTTCGCTCAAGAACGTCATCACCCACGCGCAGCGCAACCGAACAACATTCAGTCGAAGACTCAATCGCAAGCAGCTTGCCCTTCAATTCTCACCTCCGATCATCAACCTAGGCTTTCCTTGTGCCCGACATGGACCGTCGGGGATGCAACCCCGACCTACGCGTGGCGAAGATTCGTCCGACGCACCGCCCACCGACGTACCGACCTCACGCCGCCAACCTCCGGCGCAAAAACTCCGCGGCTTCGGCCCCGGAATCCACCGGCGTCATCGGCGGCAGGCTCTTGAGGAACAGCCGACCATAAGCCCGGGATTTCAGGCGTGGATCACCCAGCACCAGTACGCCGAAATCGTCGGCTTGCCGGATCAGGCGGCCGGCACCCTGTTTCAGGGCCAGCACGGCCTGGGGCAACTGGACGCTGACAAAGGGATTCTCGCCCGCATCCCGAACGGCTTTCAAGGTGGCTTCCAGTACCGGATCATCGGGTGCGGCAAAGGGCAGCTTGTCGATCACCACCAGGGTCAGGTCGCGGCCGGGCACATCCACGCCTTCCCAGAAACTGGCCGCCCCCAGCAGCACGCTGCGCGGGGTGTCGCGAAAGCGCTGCAGCAGCACATGGCGCGGGGCCTCTTCCTGGACCAGCAGGTGAAAATCGGTTTTGGCCCGCAGCCATTCGGCCGCCTGGTTGAGGCTGCGATGGGCGGTGAACAGCAGGAACGCCCGGCCGCTGTTGGCGTGAAGCAGGGGCAGGATACGTTCGAGCAGGGTATCGGTGTAGTTGAAGTCGCGGGGCTCGGGCATGTTGTCCGGGATCCACAAACGGGTCTGGCCGGGGTAATCGAACGGGCTGTCCACCACGAGCTCGCGCGCGTCTTCCAGGCCGAGCCGGCGGGTGAAGTGATCGAAGCGCTGGGCCACGGCCAGGGTGGCCGAGGTCATGATCCAGGTTGCCGGGTTGTCCTCGCGCAGCGCCTTCAGCGGCGTGGCCACATCCAGTGGTGTCAGGTTGAGGGCGAAGCGGCCGCGGCGGCTGGTGAACCAGCGGACGTAGCCCTCCTGGCCGGACAGAAAACCGGTCAGGCCATCGAGCAACAAGCCGGCGCGATCATCGCAATTGCCGATTTCCCGGGTTTGCTCGGACAGCGGCGTCAGCGCGGTTTTGAGATCGCGAAGGGCGCGGGCAAGGGTTTCGAACTCGCCGCGACGGCTTTCCAGGCGGGCGAAATCGCCGCGCGGCGGCAGGTCGACGCAGGCAGAGACGGTTTGTTCCAGGGCTGACCGAAGGTTCTCGATCGGTTCGCGCAACAGCTTCAGGCTGCCAGCGGCCTGACCGCAGGCCGCCAGGCTGTCGCGCGCCAGTTCGCGCACCTGCCAGGCACTGATGCCGCGCGAGAAGAACCGCATCGCGGTTTCCGGCACCTGGTGGGCCTCGTCGATGATGACCGCGCTGGCGCCCGGCAGCACTTCGCCGAATCCGGTGTGCTTGAGCGCCATGTCGGCAAACAGCAGGTGGTGGTTGACCACCACGATGTCGGCCTCCTGGGCCTGGCGCCGGGCGTGGGCCAGGGGGCAGTCCTTGATCTTTGGGCAGTCGCCACCCAGGCAGTTGTCCTGGGTTGAAGTCACCAGCGGCCAGACCGGGGACTTCGAGCCAACCTCATCGACCTCGCTGATCTCGCCGCTGGCGGTTTGGGCCGCCCAGCGCTTGATCAATTGGAGATCCGGGCCGGTGTCTGGACCGACCAGGGCATCGTCACCAAGGTGCTGCTCCAGGCGTTGCGGACACAGGTAATTGGCCCGGCCCTTGAGCAGGGCGATCTTTCGTTCGGTTCCGGTACTCTTGAGCGCTAGGGGCAGGTCGCGCTTGAACAACTGATCCTGAAGGTTCAGGGTGCCGGTCGAAATGATGGTTCGGCCTTCTCGGGGCAGGACCGGCAGCAGGTAGGCCAGCGTCTTGCCAGTCCCCGTGGCCGCTTCGGCCACCAGGTCCTGGCCCTTCTCCAGGCAGTCGTTGATGGTATTGGCCAACTCGAGTTGGCCGGGCCGGGGCCGAAAGCCGTCAAGCAGGCCGGCCAGCGGACCGTCGGCGGCAAAACTGCGTGTCAGCCAGTCACCCATCAGAAGCGCGGCGGCGGTTCGACCCGACAGGCCTGGAGACGTTCGCGGGCCTGGTGGGCATCATCATGACGTGCCTGCCGTTCACGGGCCAGGGCCACCGTGCGCCAGTTGCGCTGGCACAGTTCGCCCACCCGCGGCCCGACATCGAAAGAACGGCTGGCATAGCTTTCCGCCTGGTCCCAGTCGGCCTGGCCAAGTTTGATCTCGGCCATGTGTTGCAGCACTTCAGGATCGCGCGACTCGATTCTCAGGGCCCGTTCCAAGAGCATGGCGGCCCGTTCGAGATCGCCATCCCGCTCGGCCTGGTGAGCGGCTTCGGTCAGTTCGGTGACCGCCGTGTTGCGCAACGGAAAAACCTGCAGGCCTCCCTGCGTTTGCTCTGGTGCTGGTGCGCGCACGCGCTCGACGGTACTGCCGTCCTCGCTGGGCATCGGTGGCTGGTAGCCACAGGCGCCGAGCGCGAGGGCGACGAAGACGGGCAGTGCAAGGCGCCGGATACACATTACTGGTGTTCTGATCATTGTTTGTCCTGTGATGATTATTGTCTGCGACCGCGAGTCCGCCTGGGCGTCTCGCTGCTGTTCATGCATGGCGAGGTGTTTGAAGGTTGACTGCCAGCGGTAAACGGAATGGCGCGGGCTTCGGGGCATTCTTCGCCTGCCAGCAGTGGCGATGGCCAGTCGACCCAGAACCATTCGATCGCCTCGGGCCAACTGCGGCTGTATTCCCTGACCGGCAGGGCATCAAACAGTTCCGCCCAGACCGGCAGAGCGGAACCTGCGCCACTGACCCCGGGCCGGGGCATGGTCGTCGCGGCCTGCCCACACCACGCCCAGCCATTCACCGGTATAGCCCACGAACCAGGCGTCGCGCCGGTCGTTGGTGGTGCCGGTTTTCCCCCGGATGCCGGGGTCATTGCTCATCCGCCAGGACAGGCTGCGCGCGGTGCCGTTGGTTACTGCGTAGCGGAGCCCGAAGTCGAGCAGCGCCAGGGCCTCGTGGTCGCGAACCGGTCGCATGCGCATGGGGTAGCGTCCAATCGCCTGGCCACGGGCATTGACCACCTGGTTGATCGCGCGCAACGGTGTGCTGTAACCCTCTGCCGCCAAAGCCTGGTAGAGCTGGGCGACCTGCATCGGGGTCAGGCTGACCGCACCCAGGTAGGCGGAAGGGTGGGGGTCGCTGCCGGGCTCCACGCCGAGTTGTCGCAGCAAGCGAAACAGGCCGGGAAGACCAACCTCGAGGCCCAGCGACACCGTGGCCTGGTTGTAGGACATGGCCAGCGCTTCGATCAGCGGTACATCGCCATGACTTTCGCCGTCATGGTTGCGCGGCTGCCAGGGGTCGCCGCCTGCAATCGGTATCGACAACGGACCATCGTAGAGCGGCGTCACCAGACTGAAACGCTCCGGCTGGGCCAGTGCCAGCAAATAGACAAAGGGCTTGATCACCGAGCCGACGGAGCGACGGGCGTCCAGCGCCCGGTTGAAGCCGAAGCGGCCGGGATTGCGGTCGCCGACCAGGGCCCTGATCTCACCCGATGCGGGCTCGACCAGGACGATGGCGCCCTGCAGTTCTCCCGCACTGCGCTCCACTTTTGCCAGGCCCGCGGACAGCGCCTGTTCCGCGTGGCGCTGCGCCGCCGGGTCCAGGGTGGTGAAAATGCGCAAGCCCGTGCCGCGCAGATCCTGGTCGCGATAGTCCTGGCGCAGTTGCCGGGACACCAGGTCCATGAACTCGCCGTGGCTGCGGCTGCGGCGTTGCTGCCGGGTGCGCACTTGAAGATCCCGGCTCGTCGATCGTTCGAATGTGGCCTGGTCGATCAAACCGGTCTCCAGAAACATGCCCAGCACCCGGTCGCGGCGCTCGGCGGCTCGGGCCGGGTTGCGCACCGGGTGATACCAGGAAGCGCCCCGGGCCATGCCGATCAACAAGGCAATCTGTTCCGGGGCCAGGGCCTGCACCGGCACGCCGAAGTAATACTCGCTGGCCCGCCCGAAGCCGTGGATCGCAGTGGCGCCATCCTGGCCCAGGTAGACCTCGTTCAGATAGGCCTCGAGAATTTCACCCTTGCTGAAGCGCCGTTCGAGGCTGATGGCCATGATGGCTTCGTTGAATTTCCTGACCAGGTTGCGATCCGGGGTCAGGTAGAGATTCTTGACCAGTTGCTGGGTAATGGTCGAGCCACCCTGTACCGCCTCACCACGTCTCAGGTTGATCCAGGCCGCGCGGATCATGCCGCGCGGATCGAGACCCAGGTGATGATTGAATTGACGATCCTCCACCGCCTGGATGCCGGTAACCAGCAAGGGTGGAAAATCCGCCAGCGAGACCAGGGTGCGATCGCGATCATCCAGCGGCATCAGGGTGCCGAGTTCGGCCGGCGGCACCCGTTGCAGGCCGGCCGGGCTGCCGTCGGGCTGGCTGACGGAGGCAACCTGCCTGTTACGGATCTCCACGAGGATACGGCGGGCGGGCTGGACTTCTTCGGGAAAGGCAAACCCGGGCAGATGGATGTCGAAGCGCTGGCCGTTCCTCGAGAAATATCCGACCTGGGCCGGGTTGCCACTTTGCAATCCGGCCGATTCCAGCTCAATAACCAGATCCGATGGGCCAACAGGCAGGCCTGCATAGAGTTCCAGCGGACGTGCATAAACACGACTTGCCTGGGTCCATTGGCGATCGGTGAAACGGTGCCCGGCCTCGCGATCCAGCCACCAGACGATTGGCGCCAGAAAGCCGACAAGCAGGCCCAGAAGGAACAGAATGAAATAGACAATAAAACGCACGAATCATTTGCTTTGTTATGGTGAGTGGTCCGAGCTTGCTGTGATGTTGGAGGACAGAGCCAGTCAAGAACCGAATTGATATAATAAGCACACGGCAGACTTCAGGCTACGTTCAATCCAATCTTTCTGCGGACCGAAGCCACCAGTCGGAATGGGCCCGAACCATGGCGGGACAGGGTCATCAACCCTCGCCGGAAATTTCTTGAGAATAAGCGGGCCTGGACCCCAAAAGACAGATGGTTAAGCCCAATCCCGAAATTTCAGAGTCCGACCTCGCTTTGGCTGCCGGATTCAGGCCGGGCATCTTTTGCCTTGCCGACCGCGAGGGCAACGTGGAGCCAGACTGGCTTGATGTCCTTCACGGGATTTTTCCCGGCGCCCGACTGTTCGCCCGCGCGGCCTCGGAACGAGTCACCGGACTCCGCGCGATCAAGGTCGATTCACGAGACCCCGAGGCCATTCTGGCGGCCATTATCGCGACAATCGGCCCCGAGGGGCTGGAAGACGGCCTGCTGCTCATCCGATCGGGGCTGCAAATCCCTGACTGCTTCGCCACGCGTCTGCGTTCGATTGATGAGTCTCCTGATGCGCCGGCACTGACCGTGTTTCCCGGCAACTACGATGGGCAGGTGAACCCGATTGCCGGGTTGCGGCTTGAGTTTTCGGCCGGGGGGCTCGATTCGCTCGTTGCCAACTGTGCCGACAAGCGCTGGACAGCGATCGGGCATCCACCCTATCAGTGCTGCTACATCAAGCGATCCGCGGTGTCGGGCCTGCCGGATTTTGCGCGATTTCCTTCCAGTCGCGCGCTGGTCGATGATGCGTTTATCCTCGACCGCGACAAGCCCGCCAACCATGGCGGTCAATTGTTGCCGTCCGGCCGTGCCGCACTCGGCCACATCCGTCGCGCGCTGGTCGACCTGAATCGCGAGGGCGTCGAGTCGCTGCCGCTGGCAGGCCTGGACGGCAGGCCGGTGACCCTGCATATCGGTCATTCCTGGGGCGGCGGGATTGCACAGTGGATCGATGATATCTGCCGTCACGACGCAGACGGGCATCATCTCGTTCTGGCCTCTTGCGGCAACCGCGACGGCCTGGAGCATGGACAGTCTCTGCGCTTGTATGCTTCGGGCCCGGGGAGGGCGTTGCTGCGCGAGTTCATTTTGACGCCACCGATCGCCGATACCGCGCCGGATCATGTTCAGTATCGTGAAATCATCGACTGGTTGCTGGTTCGGTACGGGATCGGCAGGATCCTTGTTTCTTCCCTGATCGGCCACGGGCTGCATTGCCTGCGCACACCGCTGCCGACCGGGCAGATCCTGCACGATTTTTATCCCGCCTCACCGGTGCTGCATGTCGACCCGATGCCGTACCTCGGTTCCGGTGGCCGCTTTGGAATGCAGCGCCTGCTCGAAGAGAATGCAGCCGAGCTGAGATTTGCCAACCATGCCCCCGGGCACTGGCGCAGGGTCAGGGAGGCCTGGTTCGACAGCGTGCAACGATTCAAGCCGCAGTTGATCGCGCCCAGCGAGCATGTGGCCGAGCGCTGGCGCAAACTGTTCCGGGACAAGCTGGACGCAGTCCACGTCATCGGCCACGGCTTCAGCCCACCCTGGCGCGTCGAAAGATCAACCCGCATTGTTCCCAGGGGTCGAGCCGACGGCAAGCTGACCCTGGTGGTCGTCGGCCGCCAGTCCACCGGCAAGGGCCTGGGCCTGCTGAAGTCGTCCATCGCCGGCCTTGGCCCGCACGCGCGTATCGTGCTGGTCGGTGCCGGCAAGAGCGCTGAAGCGTTTTTCGGTGTTGCCGGAGTCGACGTCATCCTCGACTACGACCGCCGCCGCCTGCCCGAACTGCTGGCCGACATCGGTCCGCACGCCGCGTTGTTCCTGTCGACCGTGCCTGAAACCTGGAACTACGTTCTGAGCGAGACCACGAGCCTGGGTCTGGTGCCGATTGCAACGCGACTCGGCAGTTTCAGTGAGCGTATCGACCACGGGCGAAATGGTGTCCTGTTCGATCCGACCCCGGACGCACTGATCGAGACCGTCGCCGGACTGGCCGCAAACCCCGGGGTTCTGAGCACCATGGTGGACAGCCTGGAGGGTGAGCCGTCGGTCGCCGAGGTCATCAAGCGATACGACAGTGCCATCCCGGCGAGGCTTGTCAATGCGCGCCCGGAAGCGCGCAAGGATTCTTCTCAGCCGCTCTGGTCTGCCGCTCTCTCGGAAAGTGCTGAGCAAGTGCTGCACACTGAAGAACTCGAATCCAGGCTCAGGGAATCAGGCATTGAACTGGACAAGCGAGCCGAATGGGCGCGGCGCCAGGAGCGCCTGGCCAACGAACGAACGGCGTGGGCCCGGTCTCTGGAGCGCGAACTGGAAGGAACCCGCAGCGTACTCGCTGATCACCAGCAGCGCCTCACCGAACTCGAACAGACACGGCATCGGCTTCAGTTGCTGAATGAAAGCCAGGGTCGGGAACTGCAGGCGCTGGACCAGCATCGCCAGGCGCTCGAACAACATCTGGCCCTGGTGCTGAACAGCCTGTCCTGGCGCTATACCCGACCGATCCGCTATGTCATGCGGGTGGGCAGGGCAATGCGTCGGCAGCAGATCTGGAACCCTGTGCGCTGGCCAGGGCTGGGCCGGGAGTTCTGGCGCGACCTGCGCGTTCGTGGTGTATGGACCACGCTGGCGTCGTTCGGTCAGCAGTCTGTCGATGACCAAATCGTTCCGACCGTCGCAAGCGAAACACCGTCCGAGGCCGTCAACGATAGTATCGATCCGGCGCCGCTGGAGCCTGTTGCGCTGGTGGGTACCGAGAACCCGGTGGTCAGCATCGTCATCCCGGTGTACAACAAGGTCGAGCTGACGGCCGCCTGCCTGGCCAGTATTGCCGAGGTACAGAGCCGGTTGCCGTTCGAGGTCATCGTCGTCAATGACTGCTCGTCGGACGAAAGCGAGGCGTACCTGTCAGACTGCTCCGGCATCACGGTGCTTCGCAACGAGGTCAATTCGGGTTTCATCGATTCATGCAACCGGGGTGGGAGCGCCGCTCGCGGTGAGTTCATCGTCTTTCTGAACAACGACACCACGGTGACCGATGGCTGGCTGGACGCGCTGATCGGGCCATTTCAACGCGATCACGCTATCGGCATCGTTGGCGCCAGGCTCGTTTACCCGGACGGTCGCCTGCAGGAAGCCGGTGGCATCATCTTCAACGATGCCAGCGGTTGGAACTACGGTCGCGACCAGGATGCCGATCAGCCGCAGTATTCCTTCGTCAGCGAAGCCGACTACGTGTCCGGGGCCTGCCTGGCCGTGCGCAGAAGCGATTTTGAAGCCCTGGGCGGGTTCGATACCCGGTTCCGGCCAGCCTACTACGAAGACACCGACCTGTGCTTCCAGATCCGGGCGCTGGGCAAGAAGGTGATTGTTCAGCCGGCCGCAACCATCGTTCATCACGAGGGCGGGACGTCGGGTACGGATCTCGCCAGTGGGGCCAAGAAACACCAGGTCATCAACCGGGAGCGATTCAGGGAGAAGTGGGCCGATGAACTGGCCGAGTATCCGCGGCCTGAACCCGATCCGCAGCGGGCCGATCCCGTTCGGCATATTCGCTACCGGCGCCTGGCCCGACGCGCGCTGGTGATCGATGCGGTGACGCCCCAGCCCGATCACGACTCCGGCTCGGTTCGTATCGTGGCGATGATGACTCTGTTGGGCGAGATGCGCTACCAGGTCACTTTCGCGGCCCAGAATCTGCTCCGGGTGGATGGCTATACAACCGATCTGCAGCAGGCTGGCATCGAGGTGCTGTACGCACCGCAGGTCGGCGCGCTCGAACCCTGGCTGGAAGAGCACGGTCAGGATCTCGACCTGATCATTGTCAGTCGCCACTATGTGCTCGAACCCATGCTGGCGACCCTGCGTCGCCACTGCGCCCGGGCCCGCCTGGTGTTCGATACGGTCGATGTGCATTTCCTGCGTGAGCAACGCGAGGCTGAAATCATCGGATCCAGTGAGATTGCTGTTACCGCGGAGCAAACCCGGCAGCAGGAACTGAGCCTGGTGCGGGACGCGGACGTCACGCTGGTTGTCAGCCCGGTAGAGCAGGAATTGCTGACCGAACTGGTTCCCGGCGCCGATATCCGCGTGGTCTCGAACATCCACCCGGTCCACGGCTGCCGACGCGATTGGAGCGATCGCCAGGGACTGCTGTTTGTCGGCGGTTTTCAGCACGTGCCCAATGTCGATGCTGCCCGTTGGTTGGTCGAAGCAATCTTCCCGTTGGTGCGTGCCGAATTACCGAACGTCGATCTGCACCTGATCGGCAGCCGCATGCCGCGCGAATTGCTCAGCATTGATCAGCCGGGGGTTTTCATCCATGGCTTTGTCCACGAGCTGGAGCCGTTTCTGGAAGGCTGCCGCGTGTCGGTGGCGCCGCTGCGTTACGGCGCCGGCGTCAAGGGCAAGGTCAACCAGGCAATGAGCCATGGCCTGCCGGTGGTGGCGACCAGCTGCGCGGCCGAAGGCATGTTCCTCGAGCATGACCAGGATGTGCTGGTCGCCGATACCGCCGAGGATTTTGCCCACCAGATCGTCAGGTTGTACCAGGATCAGGAACTCTGGAAGAGGCTGTCGGATGGCGGGCTGATCAACGTCGAGCGCTATTTCTCGCGCGATGCGGCACGTCGGGCGCTGGAAGGAATCGATGAGCTGGTGCGGATCAATCGCGAGGCGAAGGCGACGTCGTAAAGCCTTCCCACAGGCCACGCAGCATGCTGGCCAGGTTCCTGCGCCGGGGCTTGAGCAGTGAAAACAGGACCAGCTTGCCGCCTGCGCGTAAGGTATCCTGAATGATCCAGGACAGTGGTGCTTCGGATCGATACAGGTAGACCCGGTTGCGCATCATGGTGTAAAGCCGCGACGGGTCATGGTGACGGTAGCGCGGCGACCACTTCAACGGCAGCAGAAGGCGGCTGTCACCGATGCTGTGGACCAGTTCGGTATCGAAGCAACCGTAGATTCCAAACCCCTTGCGCCGGGCGCGAAAACACCATTCCAGATCGATGTTGTCGATAAACCAGCGCGTCCGCATCGGCCCGATCTCGGACCAGTGACCCAGATTGATCAGGCTGCCGGAGGTGATCAGAAAGTCACAGCTCGCGCTGCCGGTCGCCTTTTTGATTCGCTGATTGAACGGCAGGCGAAAGCGGACGAAAGGCGCGCGCCCATCACCGCCCCGATCGCGAATGGCCGGTCCGATAGCCGCCACTTTCGCGCCCTCATCGACCAGGCTCTGCATCTGATTGACCAGGGTGGCCGTCATACCGGCGGCAGGCAGGCTGTCCTGGTCAAGAAGCAAGCCATGTGTGCAGCCCTGTTTCAGGAGTGCCTCGACCCCGAGGTTGATCGCCGCTGCCACGCCGACATTGCCCGGCGGTTGAATATGCTCCACCCGTGATGGGCCACTCACGGGCAGGGCGGTTGCCGGTTCGCTGTTGTCGACCACGACGATGTGGTCGACTTGCTCGTTCAATCTTGCCACCAGTTCTTCCAGCTGACCGGTTTCGGGATGAAAGGCCACGATGATGGCGCCCACCCGGCGAACGGCGCGATCCAGCTCAGGCATCATCGTATGCCCGACCGCTTGACCGGCCGGGATGGCCGCAACAGGATGGGTAACAGCGACAGGGTATTGCGTTGTCGACAATGCCTCACCTCACGCCGTTTTCCTGGCAATGCCTTGAGGGCTTGGCGAAAGGCGGGCAGGTAATGCTCCACCAGGACACTTTTTCTCCGCGGGCCTGACTCGCGGTCACCGCCTTCCTGCCCTCCAACGAGTGAGCGCCAGCCCCGAACGATCAGCGCCCGGCCCACGAGCAGACTCATGCGTACGCTCAGCATGCCGAACCGGAAGATCAACAAGGGCAAGGGCAGGTTCTTGCCGGCAACCCAGAGCGCGTTTCGCCACGAACGAGCCATGACAGCAATGCTGGTGTTGTCGGTCGATGCACCGCGCTTGTGGTAAACGATGGCATCGGGGATGTACAGGCATCGGTACCCGGCCACCTGGGCGCGCAGGTCGAAATCGACATCTTCAAAGACCAGGAAAAAGTCCTCGTCGAACAGCCCGATGGCGTCAAACAGGCTGCGTCGGTAGATCGCGGCGCCGGCGCAGGCGCCGAAAACCCATGCCGGCTCGGAGTGGCTGTCGGCGCGCATTCCCGAACCGATGTTGTCGCCGACGCCGCGCCAGAGTGAGAAACGGTCGCCGGCCGAGTCGATGTTGTGAGGTGGTTCCCAGAGCAGCATCTTGCTGGCCCCGAATGCGGCATCCGGCTGGCTCGTCATCGCCTCAACCAGTCGTTCAAGCCAGTCGGCCTGGGCGCGGGTGTCATTGTTCAGTAGCACAATGAACTCGGATGAGCTGGCCCGAATCCCGGCGTTGACGGCAGCCGAGAAACCGCGGTTGTCGCTCAGGGCGATCACCTTTACCCAGGCATAGGCGGTCTCGAGCAGTTTGATCGAATGGTCCGTCGATCCGTTGTCGACCACGATGACTTCGAAGTTGGGTTGGGTCTGGTCCCGCAAAGAGTCAAGACAGTCGGGCAGGTGATGGGCGCCATTCCAGTTTGGAATGACGACGGTGGTCCGGGGGCTCTTGCCGGTCTCCGAAGTCATCTGACGCGCCGCGCGCTGGTGACATTGGCGATCGATTGCATGCGGCCGAGCAGGCCGCCCAGTTGGTCGAAGTCGTCGACCTGAACGGTCAGTTCGATGGTCACCTTGTCTTCCTTTTCGGTATGACGTGCGTTCATCGCGGTCACGTTGACGTTGTCGCTGGCCAGCAGGGTGCCAATGTCGCGGATCAGTTCGCGCCGATCCCAGGCCTCGATCAGTATGCGTGCCGGATAGCTGCCGCTGGCGCGGTCCGACCAGCGGACCTCGATGACTCGCTCCGGCTGCCGGCTGGACAGATTCATGAACTGACGGCAATCCTGGCGGTGGATGCTCACGCCCTTGGCCCGGGTGATGTAGCCGCCGATGCTATCGCCCGGGACCGGTTGGCAGCAGCGAGCCAGTTGGTAGAGGAGGTTGCCGACCCCTTCGATATGGACATCCGCGGCCGAATCCCTGCCGGGCTTCGGTTGCTTGACCTGGAGGGTTTTCGGCGGTGGCGCCTCGGCTGCCAGCAGCCGTTCGAGGGCGCCGGCCAGTTGCCCCGCGGTCAGGTCGCCGCTGCCGACCGCGACCAGAAGGTCATCGACGCGCTGAAAATTGAAGGTCTTGAGGATTCGGCTCAGGCCGGTCAGGTCCAGGTCCAGCCGTTTGAACTCCGCTTCCACCGCCTGGCGACCGGCGGCCAGGTTCTCCTCGTGGTTGGCCTGCTTGAACCAATGACGCACTTTCGAGCGCGCCCTGGCGGTCCGGATGTAACCAAGACGCGGGCTGAGCCAGTCACGCGAGGGGCGGGGCTCCTTGGCGGTCAGGATTTCCACCCGGTCGCCATTGGCAAGCTCGGTCGTCAGCGGCATGATGCGGCCGTTGATCCGGGCGCCCCGGCAACGATGACCAACTTCGGTATGGACCAGGTAGGCGAAATCCAGCGGCGTGGCGCCAGCGGCCAGATCCTTGACCTCGCCTTGCGGGGTCAGGACATAGACGCGATCCTCGCTGGTGATGTTCTGGAAGCTCTCGAGCAGGCTGGCATCATCGTCGTCCTGTTCGATGCCCTCGAGCAGTTTGCGCATCAGGCCGACGCGTTTTTCCAGCCCGGCATCCCGCGGCCCGCCTTCCTTGTAGCGCCAATGGGCCGCGACCCCGAGTTCGGCATGACGATGCATCTCGTGGGTACGGATCTGAACCTCGACCACTCGGCCGCTGGTGCCGGACACGGCCGTGTGCAGGGACTGGTACAGGTTGGCCTTGGGGTTGGTGATGTAGTCGTCGAATTCGCCGGGAACGGGTTGCCAGTGCGTATGGACCAGGCCGAGGACGCTGTAGCACTCGCCAACCGTGTCGACCAGCACCCGCACGGCGCGCACGTCGAACAACTCGTGGAAGTCCAGCCCCTTGCGCTGCATCTTGCGCCAGATCGAATAGATGTGCTTGGCCCGGCCGCTGATGTCGGCTTCGATGCCGGCTTCGGCTGCAATCTGGCGCAAGCGATCCATGAACGCGGCGATGAAGGCTTCCCGGTCAGCGCGCCGCTCGGCAACCAGCCGGCTGATGCTGCTGAACGTGGTCGGCTCCAGGTAGCGAAAGGCCTGGTCTTCCAGCTCCCATTTCAATTGCCAGACGCCGAGCCGGTTGGCCAGCGGCGCATGGATGATCTGGGTCTCATGCGCGATCTGGCGGCGGATCTCCGGGTCAAGCTTGTCGGCCAATTGCAGGCGCGCAAGCTGCCAGGCCAGGGCGATCAGGACCACTCGAACGTCGGCGACCAGGGCCAGCAGCAGGCGCGCATGGTCGGGGTAGGCCAGGTGTTCGTTGTCCAGCCAACGTGCTGAAGGTATCAAGGTCACCAGGCCGGGACCGACGTGATATTCGGCCACCACCGGGCGATCCTGTCCATCGTGCCAGAGCGACAGCGCCGCTTCCGGTTCCGGGACCGCCAGGACAGACTGAGCCCAAAGCTCAAGGTCCTGTCCATCCGGGGTTTGCACCTCGAGTCTGGGCTCGCAGGTTGGTGGTGTGGCGTCATCGTCGGCTGCGGCCAGGCGGCATCGAATGGCCGATACCCCGTGCGGGTTGAGATCGGCCGATGATCGTCGCTGTCCGGCGCCCCGCGACGCCGGGGCGAT
>JBLRWT010000013.1:0-17185 GCA_047921095.1 Wenzhouxiangella sp.
GTCTGCAACCTGAAAGGCCTGAGCGCCGTGTTTGGCTTTATTGGCGCCCTGGTCTTTGCCGAAGTCGCCAGCAAGCTATTGGTTCACTTTCTTCAACTAACGGGGCAATGAAGGTTGAAAGAGTAGCTCCCAGGCGCTAGTCTAGGAGACTTATCTCTTGATCGCGATAAAAGGATATTTATCAACCTTGACGTTGTCAGCCGCAGTTGCGGACTATTGGGTGACGCCACCCGCCTTCGGCTTCTGGCCCTGCTGGACGCCGAAGAACTGACTGTCGCCGAATTGGCGCAAGTCACGCGCCTGGCCCAGCCGCGCGTGTCGACCCACCTGGCCAAGCTGCGCGAAGCCGGCCTGGTGGCCGACCGTCGCGAGGGCGTATCGGTTTACTACCGGATCAACAATGCCGGTGACAATCACGACCTGATAAAAATGTGGTCGCTGCTCAAGAGCGGTCTGGATGATGCGCTGGTCAGCGCCGATGCAGAGCATCTGGCCGAAGTACTGGTGATGCGGGCAGCCGGTCGCAACTGGCCCGACGCCGTGGCCGGCGACATGGAGCGACATTATTCACCAGGACGAACCTGGGAGGCCACCACCCGCGCCCTGGTCAAACTGATCGAGCCGGGACGGTTGCTCGATATCGCGTCCGGCGATGGTGTCATGGGCGAATTGCTGGGCCACCAGGCCAGCACCATCGATTGCGTCGACCTGTCGCCCAAGGTCGTTGCAGCCGGCAGCCAGCGCGTTGCCGACCTGCCCAACGTCCGCTTCCACCAGGGCGACATGCATCAGCTGCCCTTCGCCGATGGCAGCTTCGACACGGTTCTGATGCTGCACGCACTGACCTACAGCAAGGACCCGGACCAGGCCATGTCCGAAGCTGCCCGCGTCCTGGCGCCGGGCGGCCGCCTCGTCGGCGCCACGCTGAACAAACATCACTACACGAAAGAAGTCAAAGCATATGGACACGCAAACGATGGGTTCAAGCCGCACCAACTCGAAGCGCTTTGCCGCAAGGCCGGTCTGGCGCCGGTGTTCTGTGACGTGACATCCATCGAACGCAAAACCCCAAACTTCAAGATCATCAGCCTGTTGGCACGGAAATCATGAAATCAATGAATTGGCATAATCCTGAACGAGTCGACCAACTTCTTCACGCGCTTGACCAGCGCATCCTGCTGCTCGATGGCGCCATGGGCACCATGATCCAGCAGGCCAGGCTATCCGAGGCCGATTACGCGGGCTCGCGTTTTGCCGATCACCCCGACCTGAAGGGCAACAACGACTTGCTGACCCTGACCCGGCCGGATCTGGTGACCGATATCCACCGGGAGTTTCTGAAAGTCGGCTGTGACCTGGTCGAGACCAATACCTTCAATGCCAATCGCATCAGCCAATCCGACTACAAGCTCGAGGAACTGTCGGAAGAGCTCAACCGGGAAGCAGCGAAACTGGCCTCGACGGCCTGCGCGGAATTCTCGACGAATGACAAACCTCGCTTTGTCGTCGGCGTTCTTGGCCCCACCAGCCGCACAGCATCGATCTCTCCGGATGTTTCCAACCCGGGTTACCGCAACGTGGATTTCGCCGGCCTGGTCGAAGCTTATCGCGAGGCGACCCGAGGCCTGCTCGATGGCGGCGCGGATTTGCTCATGATCGAGACCGTGTTCGATACCCTCAACGCCAAGGCCACCATTTTTGCCGTTGAAGAGGAATTCGAACGACGGGGGAAGCGTTGGCCGCTGCTGATTTCCGGCACGATCACGGACGCCAGCGGACGAACGCTTTCCGGTCAGACACCCGAAGCCTTCTATTATTCCGTCGCCCACGCAAGGCCATTGGCCGTGGGCTTCAACTGCGCGCTCGGCGCCGATCAGCTCAAGGCCCACGTCAAGTCCCTCAGCCAGGTTGCCGATTGCCTGGTCACGGCCCACCCCAATGCCGGCCTGCCCAATGAGTTTGGCGAATACGACGAGTCACCCGAGATCATGGCCAAGACAATCAGAACCTACGCCGAGGATCGGTTGATCAACATCATCGGCGGCTGTTGCGGCACCACGCCCGTTCACCTCGAAGCCATCGGCGCTGCCGTGAGTGAGTTTCAGCCGCGTCCGCGCCCGATGAAAGCAATCAAAGAGAGGTCAGCCGCATGAACGACACCAGAACCGATCATTCGAACGGCAAACCAAGGTATACCCGCCTGAGCGGTCTTGAGCCCCTGGTCATCACGCCGGAGCTCAATTTCGTCAATGTTGGCGAGCGCACCAACGTCACCGGTTCGGCCCGCTTCAAGCGCCTGATCATGGACGGCAAATTCGACGAGGCTGTCGAGGTGGCCCTGCAACAGGTCGAAAACGGCGCGCAGATCATCGATGTCAACATGGACGAAGGGTTGCTCGACTCCGAAGAGGCGATGGTGACTTTTCTCAACCTGATTGCCGGAGAGCCCGATATCGCCCGGGTACCGGTGATGGTCGATTCGAGCAAGTTCTCTGTCATCGAGGCCGGACTGCGCTGTCTGCAGGGCAAGGGGGTGGTCAATTCAATCAGCCTGAAGGAAGGCGAAGAAGCCTTTCTGGAGCAGGCACGGCGCATTCAACTCTATGGTGCGGCCGTGGTAGTCATGGCCTTTGACGAAAAAGGCCAGGCCGACAACGCCGAACACATGGTCCATTGCCTGGAGCGCGCCTATACCCTGTTGACCGAACAGGCCGGTTTCGAGCCGGAAGATATCATCTTCGACCCCAATATTTTCCCCGTCGCGACCGGCATGGATGAACACAATAACTACTCCATGGAGTTCATCAACGCCACCCGGGAGCTCAAGAAGCGCTTTCCCCATTGCCATATTTCCGGCGGTGTTTCTAACATGTCGTTTTCGTTCCGCGGCAACAACGTGGTCCGCGAGGCCATGCACTCGGTCTTCCTGTACCACGCGACCAAGGCCGGGATGGATATGGGCATCGTCAATGCCGGTCAACTCGAAGTCTACGATGACATCGATCCGGAATTGCGTGAACTGGTCGAGGACGTGGTCCTCAACCGGCGCGATGACGCGACCGAACGGCTACTGGATGCCGCCGACCGTTACAAGGGCGACGGCAAGAAGCAGGAAAAGGACGAAGCCTGGCGCGAAAAGCCGGTTGCCGAGCGACTCAAGTACTCGCTGGTCAAGGGCATCGATAAATACGTAGTCGAAGATACCGAAGAAGCCCGGCAGAATTTCCCTACCTCGCTCGAGGTGATCGAAGGCCCGCTGATGGATGGCATGAACTATGTTGGCGACCTGTTTGGCGACGGACGCATGTTTCTGCCCCAGGTCGTCAAGTCGGCCCGAGTGATGAAGAAAGCGGTTGCCCATCTCGTTCCCTACCTGGAAAAGGAAAAGAAGAAGGGCGAGAAGAAGGGCAAGGTTCTGATGGCCACGGTCAAGGGCGATGTGCATGACATCGGCAAGAACATTGTTGCCGTGGTTCTGGCCTGCAACGGATTTGACATCCTTGACCTTGGTGTCATGGTGCCGGCCGAGAAAATTCTCGACGAAGCCAGGAAAGCCGAGGTGGATGTGATCGGCCTGTCAGGCCTGATCACACCCTCGCTGGACGAAATGGTCAGCGTCGCCGAGGCGATGACGAAAGCCGGTTTCGAACTGCCCCTGATGATTGGAGGGGCCACGACCTCGCGCGCGCATACCGCGTTACGAATCGATCCGTGCTACGAAAACCCGGTCGTCTGGGTCAAGGACGCTTCGCGCTCGGTGGATGTCGCCCGCAAGCTCTCCAGCAAGGTCAACCGCGCCGCCTACGCCGAGAAAATCAAGGCCGACTATGCTGAATACCGTGAGCGTGCCGCCACCAAGAAGAACAGGAAGCCGCTGATCAGCCTGGACAAGGCGCGCGCCAATGCCTTTCAACCTGACTGGCAGGCGCAAAAACCCGACGAGCCAATCAAACCGGGCCTGCACGTGATCGACAGCTGGCCCCTGGACGATCTGGTCCAGTACATCGACTGGACGCCGTTTTTCCGCACCTGGGAACTGGCCGGGCGCTATCCCGATATCCTCGAAGACGAAAAGGTCGGTGAAGCGGCCAGCAGCCTGTTCAAGGACGCACAGGAAATGCTCAAGCGCATCGTCGATGAAAAATGGCTGACCGCAAGTGCTGTGTGTGCGCTGTTGCCAGCCGCGGCTGAAGGCGATGACGTATTGCTCTACAAGGATGAATCGCGCGACGAAGTCCTCGAACGTCTGGTCTGCCTGCGTCAGCAGGCCGACAAGTCGTCCGAAAACCTGTGCCTGTCCGATTTTGTTGCACCTGTCGATTCAGGCGTCCCGGACTGGGCCGGCCTGTTTGCCGTCACCGCTGGCGGCGGCATCGAGGAAGCTGCCGCAGCATTGCCTGAAAACGACGATTACGCTGACATCATGCTCAAATCACTGGCCGACCGCCTGGCCGAGGCACTGGCCGAGGCGCTGCACCGCAAGGTTCGCCGAGAGCTGTGGGGCTACGGCGCAGACGAGGCGCTCGACTATGATGCCCTGGTCGCCGAAAAGTACCGTGGCATCCGCCCCGCACCCGGTTACCCGGCCTGCCCCGATCACAGTGAAAAGGAAAAGATCTTCAAGCTCCTCGACGCCCCCGGCCGCATCGGCATGACCTTGACCGAAAGCTTCGCCATGCTGCCAACCTCCGCCGTCAGCGGCTACTACTTCGGCCATCCGGATTCGAAATACTTCGTCGTCGGCAAGCTCGGCGCCGACCAGGTCGAGGACTATGCGAAACGCAAGGGGATTTCAGTCGAGCAGGCGGAGAAGTATCTGAGGCCGAATTTGGGGTGAGGCGGGAAGAAAGGGAAACGGGAAAAGGGAAAAGGGAAAGGCCCGATTTCCGTTCCCCTTTCCCGGTTTCCCGTTTCCACCCGTTTACCAGATCAAATCGTCGGGTACCGGGGGATAGTGACTGCCATCGTCTTCGGGCTCTTTCGGGGCCAGGTCGGGAACGAGGTCGGGTGCGAGGGATCGGTACGCCTCCAGCGTTTCCGGTGAAACCAGGATGTAGGTGCCGCGCAGGTTGACCACGCCGATTTCACCCTGGTTGAGTTGTGCTCGCTGCTCAGGCGTGCACAGAACCCGGCGAATGCGGCCCATGTGCTCGAAGTAGCGCGGGATCTCGGCATCCTTGCGGTTGAGGGTATTGCCCTTGACCAGGTTGTCGAGTTCCAGATTGCGCTTGCGCCGTTCTTCCTGGGCGGCCTGGCGCTGCTTTTTCTTTTCTTCCTTTTCCTGAACTTCGGCACGCTGGCGAGCTTTGTAGGCCTTGGCCAGGTCCGACTCATCGCTGGCGGGTCTGCTGGATTTGTCGGGCCTGCTGGATCTATGCTGCTGCTTTTTCTTCCTGGCCGGCTTGGGCCGTTTGCCTGCATCTGGCTTGCCTGAACCAGCGGCGCCGGGATGATCCCGACGCCGTGGCTTGAGCTGCGTTTCGTCAGCCACTCCTGCCTTGAGAAGTGCGTCCTGCAATGCGCCCATAGTCTGTCTTCCGAATTGTGGCTTCGAGATCAGTCGTCGTGAACTTCGATCAGCTCAACCGTGAACACCAGAGTCGCGTTGGGACCAATCGGCCCCGGACGGCCCTGCTCACCGTAAGCAAGATGGGACGGAATGAAAAACTCGTAGGTCGCGCCTTCGCGCATCAACTGGACGCCTTCGGTCCAGCCCGGGATGACCTGGTTGAGAGCAAAAGTAGCCGGCTCCTGGCGGGCATAGGAGCTATCGAACTCGGTACCATCGATCAAGGCGCCTCGGTAATGCACGGTCACTCGATCAGTGGCTTCAGGGCTGGCGCCTTCGCCGGCTTCGACTATGCGGTACTGCAGGCCGGATTCGGTTTCCATGACGTCATCGCGCTCACGGTTCTCGGCCAGAAAGGCCTGTCCTTCCTGAATGTTGACCTCTGCCTCGCGGGTCTGCTCCTGCTCCAACTCTTGTTGACGACGCTGCATGAATCGATCGCGTTCTGCCAGGGCTTCTTCCTGGGTCAGCCGAGTTTCCTCACCCTGGTAGCTGGCACGCAATGCTTCAACCAACAAATCAAGGTCGAGGTCAAGACCCTGCTCAGCCAGCGACTGGCCGATATCCATGCCGATCGTGTAGCTCAGGCGCTCTTCGTGTGTGTCGAGCTCCTCGGCTACCGCCGATACGGAAAAAGTGGCGGCCACCAGACCGGCGGCGATCATTCGTGTACTTCGCATTTGAATCGTACTCCTTAAAGATAATGCAGGAAAAATCTGGCTACTACGGCCGCGGCGGAAGATGCACCAACGCCAGCTACGACCATTATCACGACCAATGTTAGGACCATCGCTGCAGCCCGATGGTTCAAAGCCAACCAGTTTAACAGAACAGGCTGTGGACCAGGCACCGGTCACAGTCCTGCCTTGAAACTCTATCTTAAAAAAGTTCTTGACTCTGTAGTGGTGTTTTACTAGACTAATACACCAATAGACCACGTCAAGGAGCCAATCATGCTGCCCATTGTAAAACGCAAGGCACTGGAAATTCCGCACGGACTCGCCGCCGTTGCCGCCGCGGTGTGTCTGGGGCTGGCTTTTGTCTCCGACTTTCAGGCGCGGGAACACAGCCTGAAGGCCGAATTGCACTCGACTGCGCCAACGGAAATCATGGCTGGCGGAGCTGAAGACCGCCATTCGGATCGGGGCGCGAATTCTGATTCATCACGGTCGCCGGCACGGGAGCGTCGCGAAGCAGGATCAAGGTCCAGCTTGCTGCTCTGGTTGCCCGGTTTCCGGAATGGTGGTTGATGGACAATCGCTGGGACGATAATCAACCCATCTATTGGCAGCTGCGTGAGAAAACCGTCGCTGCCATCCTGGATGGCACCTTGTCCGAGAATGAACCCCTGCCCTCGGTACGACAGGTGGCGGTTGATTTTCAGATCAATCCGTTGACGGTTTCGAAGGCTTACCAATCCCTGGTCGATGATGACCTGGTCGAGAAACGCCGTGGGGTGGGAATGTTTGTGCGCGAGGGCGCCCGAAAACAGCTGCTGGCCAGCGAGCGAGAGAAATTCCTGAACGAGGAGTGGCCACGGCTGGCCGCCCGTCTAGACCAGCTCGGGCTGGAACTTGAAGATCTGATCAATAGCGAAAAGACCGAAAAGACCGAGGATCGACACTGATGACTGCAACTATTCACGCCCGCAATCTGCGCCGACACTTCGGCCAGACTCGCGCCCTTGATGGTATCGATCTGGATATTCCGGCTGGCCGAATCGTCGGCCTGATTGGCCCCAACGGCGCCGGGAAGACAACCGCACTGAAGGCCATTCTCGGATTGGGAAGCTACCAGGGCGAACTCGAGGTCCTTGGCCTCAACCCAGCCAGGCAGCGGGACCGCCTGATGGAGGATGTCTGTTTCATCGCCGATGTGGCCGTCCTGCCCCGCTGGGCGCGGGTCCGCCACATCATCGATCTGACCGAGAAACTTCATCCCCGCTTCTCTCGCGAAACCTGCATGCACTATCTGAAAAACACCAAGGTTCGGCTGGATGCGAAGGTCAAGGCCTTGTCCAAGGGCATGGTTGTCCAGCTTCACCTGGCCGTGGTCATGGCGATCGACGCCAAGTTGCTGGTGCTCGATGAGCCGACCCTGGGACTGGACATCCTCTTTCGCAAGCAATTCTATTCCAGCCTGCTGAACGAGTACTTCGACGAAGGCCGAACCATCGTGATCACGACCCACCAGGTTGAAGAGGTCGAACATATTCTGACCGACCTCATCTTCATCAAGGATGGCAAGTTGATCCTCAACAGTTCCATGGACGACGTCCACGAGCGTTATACCGAGGTCATGGTCCGGGCCGAGCATGCTGATGCGGCACGCCAACTGGAACCACTGCATGAGCGTGTGCTATTCGGTCGACATATCTTTCTGTATGACCAGACCGACATGGCGCGCCTGAGAGAACTCGGGGAGATCCACAAACCCAGTGTTGCCGACCTGTTCGTCGCGCTGATGAGCAACGGCGATAGCGACAACACCTTTGCGGAGGAGGCGGCATGATCAGTCAAAGCGTGACCACGCTCTGGACCCTGATGCGGCGCGAACTCTGGGAAAGCCCGGTGGCATTCAAGTGGACGCCACTGGCAATTGGCGCATTCCTGCTTCTGATGGCCATCGTCACCCTGGTCATCGGCGCCAGGGTCGATGGACAAATGGTCTTCACCGGTGACGCGCTTCGAATTCTGGCCGAACAGCCGGTGGACCAGCAGCGTCTCATCATTTCCGGCATGCTGTTTTCGGTTGCGACAATTTTCTTTCAGCTGATGTTGCTGGTCATCCTGTTCTACCTGGCCGGCAGCCTGTATGACGATCGCAAGGACCGCTCCATCCTGTTCTGGAAGTCGCTGCCGGTTTCCGATCAAATGACCGTTGCATCCAAAGTGGCCACAGCCTGCCTGCTGGTACCGGCCATGTTTCTGGCTGCCATTATCCTGACCCATCTCGCGTTGCTTCTGATTGCCACCGGCTATTCGCTTGTCGCCGGCGTCAACCCGCTGACAACCTTCTGGCTCCCGGCCAGCTTGCCGCGCCTGTGGTCGGTCATGGCCGTGGGACTTCTGGTTCAGGCACTGTGGCTGCTGCCAATTTACGCCTGGCTGCTGTTCTGTTCATCCTGGGCGCCGCGCCTGCCCATCCTGATCGCTGTTGCCATTCCGGCCGGCATTGCCATTGCCCAGCACACCTGGACCCTGGCGACCAGCCTCAGCCTGCCCGGCTTCAATTTCGGTCTGATCATGATGAAGCGGCTCGGCAGCAGCATCGTACCCATGAGTGCCAACATCCAGTTCGACGGTCACTTGAGCGATATTGAGTTCCATGAAGACCTCTTCATGAGCTTCGGCAACGTTTTCGCCCATCTGGCCAAGCCCGAGATGTGGATCGGACTGGTCATCGCGGTGGTTCTGCTGGCCGCCGCAGTCTGGTTCCGGCGCCGGGCAACCGACAATTGAAATCCTGGTTCGAACCTACCTTCATCGGCTGGCTGGTCGCCATGCTGGTCATGGCGATCTGGCTTCTGATGGAAGGGCGCCCTGCCCTGCTCGGCCTTGGACTGGGCCTGAGCGCGGCTGCTCCGCTGATCTTTCTCCTGCACCATAAAATGCGTCCGAGCGAGGATCGGTATCACCCGGTCCTGGTATCAGTGCTGTCGGGATTCGGTTGCGTCATGACGATGGTGGGCGTGCATCGGTTCGGAGATCAGCATCAATGGATCCTGGCCCTCGCGCTGGTTGCACTGGCAGGCTGGATGGTTTACCAGCGCTGGTTCTGGCGCCGCCCGGAAACACCGCCGTCACCCTGACGCGACTTCCCCTGCCGGGTCGAACGCGCTAACATCACCGCTTTCCCGGCGTTGGCCGTGAATCGAACACAGGGTAAACTTGATGACCGGATCAGAGCCCAACGCGGCAAGCCTGGATGTGTATGCCCACATTCGAAGCTATCACGACCTCGTCGGCGCCGATATCAATTTCGCGTTCCAGACCATCATTGATGCCACGGCCCAGGAAGTAACCGGCTTCGAAGCCCTTGTCCGGGGTATACGCAAAGAGCCCGCGGCCGTCGTGATGAGCCGGATCCAGAAAGACCAGCGCTTTGCCTTCGATCAGGCCTGCCGGGTACGGGCGATCGAGGCCGCGGCAGAGTTCGATATCGACGGTCAGCTTCACCTCAACTGCACCGACATCAAGGCCACCAATGTCGACCTGGTGGTCGAAGTGATTCAGCACATGGCCCGACGCAACAGCATCGACTGCGAAAAGATCGTGCTGGAGTTGAACAATCTGGACGCCATCGGTGGACGAGCCGCACTGACCTCCGTCCGATCCGCAATCCAGGATGCTGGCCTGCAGACCCTGGCTGACAATTTTGGCCAGCGGGATGCCGACCTCGCCCCAATTGCCCTGTTCAGGCCGCAACTGCTCAAGCTTTCACACCAACTGGTGGAGGCAATCCACGAAACGCCCGAAGCCCAGGCCGTCACCAGGGGCATCATGGCCCTGTGTCAAGATCTGGATATTCGGGTGATCGCAAGCGGCGTGGAAAAAGCCGAAGAGTTCCGCTGGCTGCAGGATGCCGGGGTGGAACTGTTCCAGGGCTATTTCTTCGCCCAGCCGGGCATGGAGTGATGTCGTTTGTTCGTTTTCACGCATGGCAACTGATCTGATCTCTGACTACTGCCCAGCTCGAACCAAAAAGATATCTCGCGCAGAGCCGCGGAGGCGCTGAGAAAGGAAGTTAAAAAATATTTTTCCCTCTGCGCCTCTGCGGCTCTGCGCGAATCGCCTTTAGTCTTTTCTGACCTCCGACCGCCAGCATTCCCCGTCATCCCGGACTTGATCCGGGATCTTAGGGGCGATCGTTACACGGAAGTAGCCAGGGGGGCGGGGGAAGATTTCGGCTTGCCAGGAATTCCGGGTTGAAGAGGCGGGATTCGTAGCGGCTGGCTGAATCGCACAACACGGTCACGATGGTATGACCTGGCCCAAGCTGACGACCCAGTCGAATGGCGCCAGCAACATTGATACCGCTGGAAGCCCCCAGGTACAGGCCTTCCCTGCCGATCAGATCCCAAAGCACCGGTAACAACTCGCTATCGGGAATATTGAATGCGTCGTCGATCCTGGCGCCGTCCAGATTCCCGGTCACCCGGTTCTGACCAATCCCTTCGGTGATGGAACTGCCCGAAGCGCTCATTTCACCATGCTTGACCCAGTTGTAGATCCCTGCCCCATCCGGGTCGGCGGCGGCAATGACGATGTCGGCATTCCTGTGTTTCAGCCACATTGACAATCCCGCCAGCGTTCCGCCCGTGCCAACGGCGCAGATGAAGGCGTCGATTCGACCGTTTAGCTGCTCCCATATCTCGGGTGCCGTTGAGCGCATATGCCCTTCCCGATTGGACGTGTTGTCCCACTGGTTGGCATAGAAAACACCATGCTCATGGCGCATCGACTCCGCCAGTCGACGCGCCTGGTGTACATAGTTTTCGGGATTCTTGTACGGCACGGCCGGAAACGTCCTGAGATCGGCGCCCATGCCGCGCAAGGCCGATTTCTTTTCCTCGGACTGCGTGTCGGGCATGACGATCACCGTCTTCATGCCCAGCGAATTGGCCGCCAGTGTCAGGCCAATGCCGGTATTGCCGGCGGTGCCCTCGACCACGGTGCCGCCGGCCTCTATCTTGTTTGCGTTGATTGCGTCAAGCAACAGGTATTTGGCCGCCCGGTCCTTGACCGAACCCCCGGGATTCATGAACTCGCACTTGCCGATAATCTCACAGCCGGTGAGTTCGGACGCCAGTTTCAGGCGGATCAAGGGCGTATTGCCGACCGCATCGAGAAAATTGCCGGGATTGTTCATTGGTTCTGGCGCTTGCCGTATCAATCCCTAGTGTAGAACGGGCCGAATGGATAGAACAAGCCGCAGCCGGACTGACGACTGGACAAAATCCGGCGTGTCGAGAATGTCGATTTGGTTCATACTCGCCTTCGAAATCATCACCCTTACGCAAGACTAACGAGGCGCCACCATGAACCTGACGTTCAAACCTGCCCTGCTTTTTTCGATCCTGTTCCTGGCCTCATGCACCTGGGTTCAACCCGAGCCCGGGACCGAGCATATTCGCCTGATGACCGCCGAGCAAGTGACCGGTTGCGAGGCATTGGGCCAGGCAACGACATCGGTTCGAGACCGCGTCGCTGGCGTGCAACGCAAGCCCGGCAAGGTCGAAGAGGAACTGGCCACGCTGGCACGAAACAGCGCCTACGATATGGGCGGCAACGTCATCGTCAGAGACGGCCCGGTGCATGGCGGACAGCAGCGCTTCAAAATCTATGATTGTCAGTAAACCGAAATTCACAGCCCTTCTATTGATACGACCATGACTATCGACCCATGAAACGTTGATCCGAAGCAGTTACACTCGGGGTGACTGCTGAATAATTCGGAGAAACGACTTGCGCATCGCAATTGCTGTCCTGATGCTGACTGGCATTTCATTGGTGCTGGCCGACGACCTGCGCCAACCAACCCCGGGAGTCCATGCCCTGGTCGATGTCCGCATCATCCCTGAACCTGGCCAGGTCATCGAGTCAGGCACCATTGTCATGCGTGACGGGGTCATCGAGGCCGTTGGCGCAGACGTTCGTCCGCCGCCGGACGCCCGGATCCATCGATTCGAACGCGAGGAAGACCAGGAGCCTGTGACCATCTATGCCGGCCTGATCGAACCCTATCTGCTGGTCGACACGACCGACGATAACGACAATGCCGACGAGTCGACACCTTCCGGGCGCCACGAACTCATCAATCCGGATTTCTATCTGAACGCCAGGCACTGGCCGACCGATGAGATCCAGGCCTTGCGCCGGGCCGGCTTCACAACGGCGCTGATGGCCTCGAACCAGGGACTGCTGCGCGGTCACGGCACCGTGGCCAATACCGGCGACGGTGGTCTTGCCGGCAATATGCTGGTGGGACGATTCGGCCAGTTCGCCAGTTTCGAGGGTCGGGCCGCGAACCAGGGCTTTCCCAGCTCGCTGATGGGCGCCGTGGCCCTGATGCGCCAGACGCTTGACGATGCCCGCTGGCAGGCCCAGGCGCGCGAGGCCTGGCAGAACAACCCGGCCCAGCCGCGTCCGGAATGGCTCGAGGGCCTGGATGACCTTGCCCCAGCCATGGCCGGTCAAGCTTCGTTGATTTTTGAATCCCAGGACATGCTCGATACCCTGCGAATCATGGAATTTATCGAGCCTGGTAGCGTTGACCTGGTCGTTGTCGGCAACGGCCGCGAGTATCAGCGCCTGGACGCGTTGAGTGACAGACCCTTGCGCCACATCCTGCCACTGGACTTCCCGGAAGCGCCGGACATCAAGAACGAAGAGGACCGGAACGTCTCACTGGAAGAACTTCGACACTGGCGTGATGCACCCGATAACGCAAAACGACTGGCAGATGCCCGGATACCAATGATGTTCACGACCCGGGGCCTGTCCCAGCCGGAGCAGGTTTTCGCTCAACTGGCCATTGCGATCGAACGCGGACTGAATCCGGATTACGCGCTGGCCGCCGTCACCACGGAACCGGCTCGCTGGCTCGGCCTGAGTGACCGCAGTGGCCGGATCCGGACTGGATTCATGGCCAACCTGCTGGTTGTCGAAGGCGAGCTGTTTACCGAGAACCCGGCCATTTCCGATGTCTGGATCGATGGTCGCCTCCATGTCATGGCTGCCATCGAGCCGCCGGCCGTTGATCCGGCCGGCACCTGGGCACTGACCCTGGGAATGGGCGCCATGGGCGATGTTGACGCCAGCCTGGTCTTGTCGGGTCCACCAACCAACATGGAAGGTACCTTGACGGTCATGGGCAATGAAACGCCATTGAACGAAGTCCGGGTGAGCGGCGAGCGAGTCATCGCTTCCATCGATGCCGCCCGCTTCGGCGGGTCCGGCACCATTTCAATTCGCATGGACATCGACGGCGACCGGGCCCGCGGAACCGGCAGCGGCCCATTCGGCGAATTCACCGTCCGGGGCCGCCGCACAGGCGGACCGGACGAAGAGGAGTCAAACTGATGCGCTACTGGATGCTTTCAGTGTCACTGGCAATGCTACTGGCAACCCCACTGTTGGTTGCTGACTGGACACCCGATATCGAGGCGTGGAACAGTCCGCAACCCGAGCGGCCCGCGGCCGTGATCATACGCAACGCCACCATCTGGACAGGTACCGATGCAGGCGTCATCGAGCAGGCTGATCTGCTCATCGTCAATGGCCGCATCAGCGCGGTGGGACCGGATCTGTCGGCGCCCCGCGGCGCCAGCGAAGTTGATGGTACCGACAGGCACATCACACCAGGCATCATCGATGCGCACTCCCACGCCGCCATGAGCGGGGGCGTCAACGAGATGTCACGGATCAGCACGGCCGACGTGCGGGTCCGTGACGTGATCGATTCGGAATCGATCAACATCTATCGTCAACTCGCCGGCGGCGTGACCACCATCAACCTGCTCCATGGCTCAGCCAACGCGATTGGCGGCCAGATGGCGGTGATCAAGATGCGCTGGGGCGCCAGCCCCGCCGAACTGGTGTTCGATGCCGCACCCGAAGGCATCAAGTTTGCCCTGGGCGAGAATCCCAAGCAAAGCAACTGGGACGTCAGCGAACCCCGCTATCCGCAAACCCGCCATGGCGTCGAGCAGATCATACGGGAGAAATTCCAGCAAGCCGAAGATCATCGCCGGGCCTTCACGGACAGGCCGCGTGGTCGAGCCGCGCGCGATCGTGTTCCACCCCGGCCCAACCACGAACTGGACGCCATCGCCGAGATCATTCATGGCGAGCGCGATGTGCATTCCCACGCTTACCGGGCTGACGAAATGCTTGCCCTGATGCGCGTGGCCGAGCAGTTCGACTTTGTCATCAAGACCTTCCAGCACGTGCTTGAAGGCTACAAGATCGCGCCGCAGATGGCCGCCCATGGCGCGGGCGGCTCGACGTTCATCGACTGGTGGTCGTTCAAGCACGAAGCGATCGATGCCATCGGCTTCAATCCGGCGCTGATGCACGAGTCTGGCGTTCTGACCGGCCTGCATTCGGACAATCCCGAACTGGCCCGACGAATGAACCTGGAAGCGGCCAAGGCCGTCCGCTACGGCGATGTCGATCCTCACGACGCACTGATGATGATCACCGCCTGGCCGGCAGACCAGCTCGGCATCGGCAACCGCACCGGGCGCCTCGCCGAAGGTTTCGATGCCGATTTCGTCATCTGGAACGGCCATCCACTGTCGGTCTACTCGCTGGCCGAACAGACCTGGGTCGATGGCCTGCGCTATTTTGATCGTGAGTCGGACCAGCGCATGCGCGAGGCATTGGAAGCAGAGCGGGCTGAACTGATCGCCCTGGCGCTGGAGGCGGACGAGGCCGATGAAAATGACAATGGCAACAACAACGACGGCGACGAAGCGCCGGACCGGAAACGCATCCACAGTTTTGCCGCCCACCTGACCGGCTATCGCCCATCGGAACTGGACCATGATGAATACTGCATTTTCCATGCTCACTAAAATGATTGCCGCACCCCTCTTTGGGTTCATGATGCTGGCCGGCGCCGTCCAGGCCGAGACGACCGCCCTGGTTGGTGCGACCGTCCACCCGGTCAGCGGCGATTCGATCGACAACGCCACGGTGCTGATTCGTGACGGTCTCATCGACGCGGTTGGCCAGGACCTGGCGATCCCGCCGGATGCCCGGGTTGTCGACCTGGCCGGACTTCACCTTTACCCGGGATTCGTCCATCCGGGTACCCAGTTGGGCCTGATCGAGATCAGCAGCGTTGCCGGCACCGTGGATACTGCCGAGATGGGCAACATCAATGCCGCCGTGCGCGTCGAAGTCGCGGTCAACCATGATTCCGAGTTGTTGCCGACCAGCATTGCCGGCGGCATCCTGTCTGCCCATATCGTGCCGGGTGGCGGGCTCATCCGCGGCAGTTCGGCGGTGATGAACCTGGATGGATGGAGTTGGGAGGAAATGGTGATCACCTCGCCAGTGGGCATGCATCTGAGCTTTCCGCCCGGCTCGGTCGAGAACGACGACGACGAAGACCTTCGTCTGGTCGATGATGTCCTCGACCAGGCGCGCCACTGGCACCAGGCCCGTGCTGCAGCGATCGAAGGCAATGGTCGCCGGCCTGCTCATAACGATCAACTCCAGGCACTGGGGCCTCTGCTGGATGGACAGGTTCCGCTATTCATCCACGCCAATCGATACGATGTGATGGAAAAGGCCCTGGACTGGGCCGAATCACAAAATTTCGAGCGCGTCATCCTGGTGGCCAACGCGGATGCCCAGCATATTGCCGAGCGCCTGGCCTCCGATAACATCCCGGTCATCCTGCGCAGCGTTTATGCGATGCCCGGTCGCCGATGGGAACCGTACGACATGGCCTACGTCGCTGCCGCAAAGCTTCACGAAGCAGGCGTGCAGTTCGCGATTGCCGACTCCGGCAGCGGCATGGAAGTGGCCAACGCGCGCAACCTGCCCTTCCAGGCCGGCAGCGCCGCCGCCCATGGCCTGCCAAGGGACGCGGCCCTGAAAAGCGTCACTCTATGGCCCGCCGAAATCCTCGGCGTGGCCGACCGCCTCGGCTCGATCGAACCCGGCAAGGCCGCCAGCCTGTTCGCCAGCAACGGCGACCCGCTCGAACCCATGACCCGCATCGAACGCGTCTGGATCAACGGCGAAGAATACGACCTCCAACGCGACCGCAGCCGCCGCCTCTACGAACGCTACCGCGAACGAAACCTCCGCGCGACGGAAGGCCGATAAAAAGCAAAAGCGAGACTAACCGCGAAGGCTTCAGGATAAATTCAAAATCAAAAGCGACTAACCGCGAAGACGCAAAGAACGCGAAGAAAAGATAAGACCAAAGCGTTTCTTTGAAGCTTGGTGATGTACGAACTCCCGCAAGAAGCGCGGCCGCAGTGCCGTGTAGGGCGTGTCTTCGCGCTCAAACAGCTTTTGACTTTGACTTTCTTAGGTTTTTAACGACTCTCGATCAGTCAGCTTTGGCAGCCAGGGTTCGGATCAGTTCGCGGCAGAAGGCGGGCAGGTCGTCGGGGGCTCGGCTGCTGATCAGGTTGCCGTCGTGTACCAGTTCTTCGTCGACCCATTCGCCGCCGGCGTTGATCATGTCGTCACGGATGGAGCTGAACGAAGTGACTTTACGGCCACGAATGATGTCGGCCGATACCGCCATCCATCCGGCGTGACAGATCCATGCGACTGGTTTTTCAGCGTCATTCATCGACTTCACGAACGCGACCATGCCTTTATGCCGGCGCATCTTGTCGGGCGCCATGCCGCCCGGAATGACGACGGCGTCGAAATCGCTGGCATTGGCATCATCGATATTGATATCGACCGATACCTTGTAGCCTTTTGCGCTGTGATAGGCATCCTTGCCGGCACCGATCACCGACACCCGGGCACCTTCCTCGATCAGTCGTAACCGGGGATAATGCAATTCGAGCTCCTGATAATCGTCTTCTACCAGAATCGCCACATGCAGATCATCCAACGCCATGATGGTTTCTCCAGT